>DCIU01000001.1:5002-8612 GCA_002317245.1 Lachnospiraceae bacterium UBA1718 | reverse complement strand
GACGCTAATATCCTTCAGCTGATAGCACTTACATACCCTTCTTATGCTGATGTTGACTCGCTCTAAATTAGCGCCGTTCTCCATCATTTGTCTTCCAAGATGTACCAGAAAGTCCAGTACAATATCAGTTCTATTCTTGTTCATTTAATTCTATTTCCTCTGTCAGATCTCCTACCTGGAACTTGTAAGTCCCTGACTCCAGCAGGAAGATACCTGACTCTTCATCATAGTATTTAAGCTCGTCCAGGCTGCAGGATATTGTTATATCCACGCTCTCTCCTGCTTTCATGAAGACCCTCCCAAAGCCCTTAAGAAGTCTCTTTTCTCTATCCACACTCTGCCCCGGGGCTGATACGAAGAGAAGAGCCGAGTGCCCGCTTTCCATCTTACCTATATTCTTCAGGGTAAAAGTGGCCTCCACTGAGTCATCCCCCGCCTTAAGCCTTAGATTGCTGTAACTGAATTCAGTATATGATAACCCATGACCGAAGTCGTATCTGGCCTTCTTCCCCTTCTTATCAAGATAGGTGTAGCCATGATATCGTCCATACTCCTGACAATCTGCATAACAGAGCTGATGGGTATGAACTGATGAATATATAAGGTAGAATCTGTTATTAATCTTCCTGATTGAAGGTCCTTCGAAATATTCATTGCCTTCGAAGGAAGTGCCCTTGCCATATTTCAAGCTTGGGAGTATCACTTCAGGTCCTGCCTTAACAGTAAGCATGTCATCCTCTAATTGAAGTACGCTTCCACCCCTTAAGTCCTTATCCTTATATCTTGGAATATTTATCATGCAGGGGGCAAAACCGAAGTAGAGGAAATTGCCCTCTGCACAGCATATAAGAGAAGGATCATATGGCTGGTTATCTGTCATAAGGCTTCCATCCGCATAATGCACTCTTCCATAGAATTGGAATTCTCCGTCTGGTCTGTCGCAAACTGCAACATTAATTGAATCCTGGAACTTAATACAGTAATACAGGTAATATCTTCCATCTGGCCCCTTTACCACATCCGGAGCGTACATTGGAAGCTGGTCAGCATTGTATGGATCCTGGTCCTTCCTATAGATAACTCCGTCATATCTCCAATCCGACAAATCGGCAGTGGGAGCTGACCATACAACGTAGTCCAATTCACAGAATTCATTGCCATTTTCCATATCATGACTGCCGTATACATAGAGCCTGTCCCCGAACACATGGGGTTCACCATCAGGAATATGCTCATATAATGGCAGGTATGGATTAATACACTGTCTATTCATTTTCGCCCTTCTTTCTTTATTGCTATGTCACATTCGGACATTTACCTTCGCTTCATGTATTTATAATATTGGTTTATCCCACTGTAATTCTTCCAAATGCTTCTTTTTTTACTACCAAAATTAGACAATTGCATAAAAAAAGAATGCAGGGAGTATTTTCCCGTGCATTCTCTTTTAACTTACATATTAATTTTTATCTGGTTATACTGGAGCTTCATCCCCGAAGTCTTCGTCTTCAGGATCTTCCAATTCTGACTCCTCATTATATGTCAGTGACTCCAGCATGTCGTCAAGAAGTGCATACACCTCATCTCTTCCAGCCTTGGTCTCTGAAGAGAATGGGATGATGAGGGCATCCTTGCCGCACCCTAGTGTATCTCTGATTAGCTTCACCTGCTTGGACAGCTGGCTTCTCTTAATCTTATCAGACTTGGTAGCTATGATTATAGGCTCGAAGCCGTTCTCCACAATCCAGCTGTACATATCCTGGTCGTTCTGACCTGGGGCATGCCTGATATCAATTAGCAGGAAGACTGCTACCAGAGCCTTGGAATTCTTAAGGTACTTCTCAATCATCTTACCCCACTGGGCTTTAACCTTAACATTGGCATTGGCATAGCCGTATCCTGGGAGATCTACGAAGTACATCTCATTATTAATATTATAGAAGTTAATTGTCTGAGTCTTGCCAGGCTGTGAACTGGTACGCGCAAGGGACTTACGGTTCATCAGGGCATTTATTAGCGATGACTTACCCACATTACTCTTACCAGCGAAGGCCACCTCCGGCTTATCATTCTCTGGAATGGCGCTGGTCACACCTATTACTGTCTCAAGACTTACATTCTTAATTACCATTATATACCTCTTTGCTGGCGCCAGGGCCAGTCTGTTTCAGACGAAGGCCTCACTAATTACCTCATCCATCTTACTTACATAGACAATCTTCATATCGCCGATTATCTCATCCGACAACTCCAGTATGTCTTTCTCATTCTCATAAGGCACTAAGACCTTAGTAATACCAGCTGTGTTAGCTGCAAGCAGTTTTTCCTTAAGGCCGCCTATTGCCAGTACCTGTCCACGCAGAGTGACTTCTCCGGTCATTGCTACCTTGGCAGCCACTTTCTTACCAGTAACAGCGGATAAAATCGCTGTCGACATAGTCACACCAGCACTTGGACCGTCCTTAGGCACGGCGCCTGCTGGTATATGGATATGGAAGTCATTATCGGTGAATACCTTAGGATCCACGCCGTACTTGGATGCAACAGACCTGACATAGCTCATGGCAATGGTTGCAGATTCCTTCATTACATCGCCCATCTGACCTGTGAGTCTGAGCTCACCCTTACCAGGGCAAATGTTCACCTCTATCTCCAGGGTCTCGCCGCCCACGGCTGTCCAGGCTAATCCTCTGACAATTCCAACCTCGTCCTTCTTATTAGCCATAAGGGAAGTGTACTTACGCTTGCCCAGATAATCTGACAGGTTAGATGACTTAACTGATATCTTGGTGACATCTATGTCATTAAGTATCTCTCTGGCGCTCTTACGGCAGACATCACCTATCTTACGCTCCAAGTCACGGACGCCAGCTTCTCTCGTATAATACTTAATTATATCCTTAATAGCTCCATCAGTAATATTAAGTGACTTACGTGTCATACCGTTGGCAGCATACTGCTTGGCCATCAGGTGCTCCTTGGCAATATGGAACTTCTCATTGGCAGTGTATCCTGACACCTCAATAATCTCCATACGGTCGAGAAGTGGTCGTGGAATTGTGGATGTATCATTAGCTGTCGCTAAGAATAATACTCCTGACAGGTCAAGAGGAATCTCCACATAATGGTCTCTGAACTTAATATTCTGATCAGGATCTAATACCTCAAGAAGGGCAGAGAATGTATCGCCCTTGTAATCGTTGCTTACCTTGTCAATCTCATCAAGGAGCATAAGTGGGTTAGATACTCCCGCTTCCTTAAGTCCGTCAGCAATTCTACCAGGCATAGCACCCACATAGGTTCGTCTGTGGCCTCTGATCTCAGCCTCGTCTCTGACTCCACCAAGGCAGATTCTAATGTATTCCTTATTAAGTGCCCTTGCCACGCTCTTGGCAATGGAGGTCTTACCTGTTCCAGGAGGTCCAACTAAGCAAAGGATTGGCGAATGGCCGCCCTCTGTTAGGGAACGTACTGCCAGGAATTCCAGTATCCTCTCTTTTACCTTCTCTAAGCCAAAATGATCGGCATTAAGTACGTCTTCAGCATTCTTAATATCTGTGTTGTCTACGGACTGTCTATTCCATGGGAGTTCCAGAAGAGTCTCAATATA
>DCIU01000001.1:0-4932 GCA_002317245.1 Lachnospiraceae bacterium UBA1718 | reverse complement strand
CTCCTTGCGGATCTTCTCCTTAACGCTCTCATCAGCCTCAAGCTCATCCACCTTCTTAAGGAAAAGTTCTGAGTCTGTATACTCAGCTCCGCCAGACAGTTCCTTGCGGATGTAGGCCATCTGCTCACGAAGGATGTATTCCCTCTGATTCTTGTCTACCTTCTCCTTGATGTCCTTGGCAAGCTTGGCATGAATATCAGCAATCCTGGTCTCCTCATGGAGAATTCTGGAGAGCACCTCGTATCTCTCTGCTGTAGATATGGCCTCTAATATCTCCTGCTTCTTATCAAATGGAATAGGGATGTTCATGGCTATCTTATTAACAAGTTCACCCATTTCCATCTTAGGATCTATCTGGCTTGTAAGGCTCTGACTTACCTTAGGGTGGTAGGCAATATATCCAGCAAGCATCTCCACCATTGTTCTGAAGGCTGCTTCTTCGTATTCAGCATCGTCGCTTATATGGCCATTGTCCTCTTCAATTACAGTAACCTCAGCCTGTATATACTTATTCTGTCCTTCCACAATGCCATCAAGAGTTGCTCTCTGGGTACCCTCTACAAGGACTCTTAAGGCATTGCCTGGAAGCTTGGTAATCTGGCGAATATTAACAATGGTACCAATATGATATACATCATCCAGGCCAGGCATTTCCTCATTAAGGGACTTCTGTGTCACTGTGAGAATCTTACTGTCTGTCTTCATAGCCTCCTTAACAGCTGCTATGGATTTCTTGCGGTTAAGGTCAAAGTGAATAACCATGCCCGGGAAAATATTAAGTCCACGTAATGCTACTACAGGAATAATCATAGTTCCTCCAACTAGTAAAAATACGCCGCCAATACGGCGGCGTAGATTGGTAAATATTATTAGTCCCCTACTCTCTCTACCTTAGGGTCTTCCTTACCTTCGACAGAAGCCTTAGTGATAATGCACTTAAGGATTGTCTCATCTGATGGGATCTCATACATGACATCCATCATTAGCTTCTCCATAATAGTACGGAGTCCTCTGGCACCAGTCTTCTGCTCGAATGCCTGGTCAGCTATTGCCTCTATAGCATCCTGCTCGAATTCCAGCTCGACGTCGTCGTAACCAAAGAGCTTCTTGTACTGCTTAATCAGCGCATTTTTTGGCTCTGCCAGAATCTTAACAAGTGAATCCCTGTCAAGACCCTCTAATGCTACATGAATAGGTACACGTCCTACGAACTCTGGGATAAGACCGAACTTAACCAAATCTGGTGTAGATACCTCGTTTAAGATCTCACCGATCTCACGTCCTGACTTACCAGCGATAGAAGAATTGAATCCGATCGACTTCCTGTTAAGTCTCTCCTCAATAATCTTCTCAAGTCCGTCAAAGGCTCCACCACAGATAAAGAGGATATTCGATGTATCAATCTGAATAAGCTCCTGATGTGGATGCTTACGTCCGCCCTGAGGTGGAACGCTTGCTACTGTGCCTTCAATAATCTTAAGTAATGCCTGCTGAACGCCTTCTCCGGATACATCTCTGGTGATTGATACATTCTCACTCTTCTTGGTGATCTTATCAATCTCATCGATGTAGATGATACCGTACTGGGCACGCTCAACTTCATAATCTGCAGACTGGATAAGCTTAAGGAGGATATTCTCAACATCCTCTCCAACGTATCCTGCCTCAGTAAGTGTTGTTGCATCAGCAATTGCGAATGGAACATTAATAATCTTAGCCAGTGTCTGAGCTAAATATGTCTTACCAGAACCAGTTGGTCCAAGCATCAGGATATTACTCTTCTGAAGCTCAACGCCGTCATCTGAATCCTCACTCATTACACGCTTGTAATGGTTGTACACAGCAACTGATAATACCTTCTTAGCTACTTCCTGACCGATTACATAGTCATCTAAGAATTTCTTAATCTCTACAGGCTTTAAGAGGTTGATGTCCTTATCATTAACTGACTTCTCCTCATCATTTCCGTAGAGTTCTTCATCTATAATGTCACTACAAATGCTAACACACTCATCACAAATATATACACCATTAGGTCCGGCTATAAGCTTGCCCGCCTTGTCCTGTGACTTACCACAGAAGGAACAGCATACCTTGCCGCTTCCGGTTGTATTACTTTTCGCCATCTGTCTTAACCTCTGATCTGTTAGCAATTACTGCATCGATAAGGCCATATTCCTTAGCCTCCTCAGCAGTCTTCCAATTATCTCTCTCTGTATCTGCTGATATAGTCTCGAGATCCTTACCTGTGTTCTCAGCTAAGATGGAATTCAACTTCTTCTTGGTTCTTAAGATGTGCTCTGCAGCTATCTGAATCTCAGTAGCCTGTCCCTGAGCACCACCAAGTGGCTGGTGAATCATAACCTCTGCGTTAGGAAGAGCATATCTCTTACCCTTAGCACCACCTGCAAGAAGGAAAGCTCCCATACTTGCTGCCATACCAATACAGATTGTTGATACATCACACTTGATATACTGCATGGTATCGTAAATTGCCATACCTGCAGTCACAGATCCACCTGGGCTGTTGATGTAAAGACAGATATCCTTCTCAGGATCCTGTGCCTCAAGAAACAGAAGTTGAGCTACTATTGTAGCAGCGTTATCCTCTCTTACTTCTTCTCCCAAGAAAACTATTCTGTCCTGTAAAAGTCTAGAATAGATATCATAGGATCTCTCCCCACGACTTGTCTGTTCAATGACATAAGGTATTAAACTCATTTAATTATTTCTCCTTTGCGCCAGCAACTACGAACTCTACTGCCTTGTTAACTGCAAGATCTTCCATAACATTCTTCTTACCAGCATCGCCAAGCATCTCCTTAACCTTGTCTGCTTCCATGCCGTAATCTCCAGCCATCTTAGCTACTTCAGCTTCGTAGTCTTCCTCAGTTGCTGTCAGATTTTCTGCTGCTGCAATTGCCTCAAGAACGAGTCTTGACTTAATTCTCTTCTCAGCCTGTGGAGCAACCTGCTCTAAAAGTGTCTCAGCTGTCATTCCTGTGAACTGCATATACTGCTCGAATGAAAGACCCTGTGACTGAATTCTCTGAGCGAACTCCTCAACCATCTGTCTCTTCTGAGTCTCAATCATTGCCTCTGGAATATCCATCTTAGCGTCCTCGATGATTGCATCGATAACTGCATCTTCCTTAGCATTCTTAGCTTCTGTAGCCTTCTTATCCTCAAGGTTCTTCTTAACGTCTTCCTTGTACTCAGCAAGTGTATCGAATTCAGATACTTCTGAAGCGAACTCATCATCGATCTCTGGAAGCTGCTTCTCCTTGATCTCCTTAACAGTACACTTAAATACTGCTGCCTTACCTGCAAGATCCTCTGCCTGGTAATCCTCTGGGAATGTAACGTTTACATCACATGCCTCTTCGATGTTCTTACCAACGAGCTGCTCTTCGAATCCTGGAATGAACTGACCAGAACCGATTGTAAGAGGATAGTTCTCACCCTTACCGCCCTGGAATGCAACGCCATCAACAAATCCCTCGAAATCAAGGATAATCTGGTCGCCGTCCTTCACTGGTCTGTCTGTTACGCTGATACTTCTTGCATTACGCTCTGCCTCATCAGCAATAGCCTTATCAACTTCTTCATCTGTTACAGCGATCTCAACCTTATCTACTTCTACTCCATTGTACTTACCAAGAGTAACCTCTGGCTTAAGTGCAACTTCTGCTGTGAAGATGAATGGCTTACCTGCCTCGATCTGAACAACCTCTACCTGAGGTGTAGATACGATATTCTCTTCGCACTCATCATATGCCTTCTCATAAGCATCTGGAATAAGAGCATTAGCAGCATCCTCATAGAATACTTCCTTGCCATACATCTTCTCAACCATCTGGCGAGGTACCTTGCCCTTACGGAAGCCTGGAATGCTGATAGACTTCTTCTGCTTCTGATATGCCTTCTCTATTGCCTTCTCGAGCTCCTCTGCTGGAACCTCGATAGTAAGCTTGGCCATATTGTGCTCTAACTTCTCAACCTTAACGCTCATTTTTTATTTTCCTCCATATTTCCTCTGCGTACCAATGCGCAGTCATAGTCAGTAAAGGATTATAGCACAAAAACGCAGTAAATACTAGGGGTTAATAATAATTAAGTGGCTCCCTGAAAAATAAGAAAGTGCCGGTTTGCTCTGCAATCCGACACCTGCTCTACAAGGTAATTACTTTGTAATCATACCACTCTTAACTAAGGCACTTCTGACTGGCATTCCAATCAGTGTAGCTATGACCATCTTGGCAAGATCAAATGGTATAAATGGGAATACACATAAGCCAAGCGAAGTCGCTAAGTCATTCTGTGTCTGCGCCATGAACCATGCTGTTCCGAAGAAGTATGTGATTGCTGTACTTACTATCATCGCAAGGATTGTGGCTGGTATTCTCACCTTGCCCTTAGTCTTATCGAAGGTAAAGCCTGCTATTAAGGTGATGAAGATGAAGCCTAAGAGGTAACCGCCTGTTGGTCCAACAATCTTAGCAGGTCCTCCCTGAAAACCAGAGAAGACTGGCAGTCCCACAAGACCCAGAAGAATGTACACAATGTAGCTGGCTGTCGAACCCTTCCAGCCCAGTATATATATAGCAAAATAAATAACCAGGTTAGTAAGTGAGATTGGAATAACTCCAATTGGTACTGACATAGGCCCGAAGATGCACATAAGTGCTGTTACTATAGCGCAGCTTGTAATAAAGTAGATGTTTCCTTTGTTCTTCATTTTGTTTCTCCCTTTCAGGACAAACATATCATTTATGAATGTATGTCCATTATTGCATTTTTGTTTGTTTGGCAAAATAAACCAGTGGTTTACCTGCTTGCAACGACCATAGTAAACCACGCCAGGTTTACAAAGGCAATAGAGTTTGCAAAAAAGTTTACAATCGAGCAAAAGTAATTCCCACAGGGGGGATG
>DCIU01000118.1:569-19101 GCA_002317245.1 Lachnospiraceae bacterium UBA1718 | reverse complement strand
GTTACATCCGGAGTAATCTCTGCTGCTGGAGTAACATCTGGACTAACATCTGCTTCAGGTGTAACTGATGGTGTCACATTCTCTTCTGGACTAGGACTCACACTTGGAGTAACCATCCCTGTAGGAGTAACCTCTGGTGTCACGCCTGGTGTTGGCGTTAGGCTTGGTGTTGGGCTAAGGCCTGGTGTAGGTGTTATGCCTGGCGTTGGAGTTACAGTTGCGCTTGGCGTTGGGGTAACTGATACGCTTGGTGTTACCGTTACGCTTGGAGTAACTGATACGCTTGGTGTTACCGTTACGCTTGGGGTTACGCTTACGCTTGGTGTAACTGATGGTGTAATCAGCAAACCATCTATCACATCTGGTGTAGGTGATACTACAGGTGTAGGTGTAACCTCGGATGGATTATTCACAGGCTCTAGGTCAATGGCAATTGTTGCTGATTCCTGTCCCACCTTAATATACTGGGTAAGACTCTGATATCCGTCTGCCTTGGCAATCATCTGATGAATACCATACTCAAGTCTCTGAGGCAGATTCTTGTCAATCTCTTCTCCATCTATATACATAGTTGCCGAATCAGGAGTAGTTACGAAGATTACTGTTCCGAATATTCCCTTATCAGGCACCTCAATGTCACNNGTCTCCTGGTTACGATCAATGCTGATGGTCTTAACCTCAGATACCTTATCCTTGCTTAATGATACGTCATATGTACCAATTGGAACTGCAATGAGCATATCCTCTCCGACAGTTCGTATAATCTTGGAGCCAATCTCAATCCAGCCGCCAAGGAAGTAGTCCTCATTTTTCAAACGAAGGTATCCATGACCATCCTGAACCTCGATAGTATAGACCTTACGCTCAAGACCTCTTATGGTAAGAGAGTCAACTGAACTGATCTCCATAAGAGAGGCTTCCTTGCCATCGAGATATACCTTGGCATTCTCGTCAATAATGTACTTGGCACCGCTGATGGTCATCTCACGGCTCTTGCCATTAATCTGGAAATCTCTGTTATCTGTATACTCCCAGGCATCTGCAGACAAAGTCATAGAATTAAGGAGTCTCTTCTGCTTAAGGAATGTTATGTCAACTATGCTTCCATTATCCACCTGATCCATGGACATTGATGTTCCATACTTGTCATAGATCTTGCTGGTTCCATCAAAGTTTAGAGTATATTCACGCTCAAGGCTGCTGTTATAGAACTTAATAAGCTTATCATCCTTATTAATCTCAGTAATGATAGCACCTGTATCAGCACTGTCATACATGCCGGCCTTGGTAATAATGAAGCCGGTATTGGCAGTCTGCCCTGCGCGGAGAGCTTCGCTACCCTTGGCCGCATTGTAACCACCGCAGGCAGTCATCAGCAGAGACAGAAGGCACAGGGCAACCGCTACATATGCTCTGATTCTATATGAAGTTGTCTTACCATTGTCTCTCTTCATCATTACAATAATTTCTTAGCTTCTTCTATTAATATATCCTTCTTGTTAAGTTCAGGATCATCTATTACCTTAACTAGTAATTCATTAAGTACGCGGCCGATGTCTGGTCCAGTTGGCAGACCGATTGCAATAAGGTCCCTGCCTGTAAGTTCAAGATCCTTAAGGCTGACACACTCCTTAGATTCCATTACCTGGTCATAGAGCTCCCAGAGGCTTGCCAGCTCATCAAGCTTCTCCTGTCTCTTGTAATCAGACTGTGCATATACATCAGCCTCCTTCACAAGAAGAAGAAGTGGGAAGAGTTCTACACTCATCTGGTTCATTGCCCGTCTTACTGCCCGCCTGTTAGTCTCTATCTTGCGATCATGGTTACGAACAAGCTTCTCTACCTTTGCCAGGGTATCATTATCGAATCTTAGTCTCTTCATTATAGCATGAGACAGGTCTGCAGATACAACATTATGGCCATGAAAATGTGTCTGGCCATCATCGCCCCAGGATAGACAGGCCGGCTTGCCCAGGTCATGGAAGAGCATTGAGTACCTCAGTACCTTATCTTTTTCCACATGATCAAGGGAATGCAGTATATGCTCGCCTACTGAATAGCAATGGTGAATGTGCTTCTGCTCAAGCTTCATGCACTGATCAAATTCAGGCAGAACTACGGATGTAATGCCAAGCTCGTAGGCCTTCCTCAGATAATCCGGATGATCCGACATAAGCAGCTTGGTAAGTTCTGTATTAATTCTCTCCGCAGATATATTCTTAAGATTCTGATGGAGCTCCACGATGGCATCAGCTGTCTTGTCCTCAATCTCGTAGCCAAGCTGGGCCGAGAATCTTACAGCTCGCATCATACGAAGGGCATCCTCTGTGAAGCGTTCCTTAGCCACACCCACGCAACGGATAATCCCATTCCTAATGTCCTCAAGGCCGCCGTACTCATCAATCAGTCCGTCGGTGTCATTGTAGGCCATAGCGTTGATTGTGAAGTCTCTTCTTAAGAGGTCCTCAGTTAGATTAGCTGTAAAAGTGACCTCCTTGGGATGACGGCTGTCCTCATATACTCCATCAATCCTGTAGGTTGTAACCTCGTAGCCCACATGATTACGAAGGACCGTAACCGTGCCATGCTGGATGCCTGTATCAATTGTTGGATGGAAGAGGGCCTTAATCTCATAGGGCTTGGCACTGGTAGTAATATCCCAGTCATCCGGTTCGCGTCCTAAGATAGTATCCCTGACACATCCTCCAACGGCATAGGCCTCGTATCCCGCCTCAGTTAATGTATCTATTATGAACTTAACGTCTCTTGGTAACTGCATTATCATAGCTATGATTTTACCAAAATCGCGGGTAAAAAAATAGCCCCGGTAATATACCGGGGCCAATGATTAATGGTTTAAAGAAATTACTTAATCTTCTTGCTCTTGTTATTCATGATTTCGAATACAACAGCTGCAAGAAGTACGATACCCTTAACAACCTTCTGCCAGTTAGTATCGATACCCATAAGGGACATACCGAGGTTGATAACACCGATAAGTGTAGCACCTACGATCATTCCAAATATGCTACCAGCACCACCGTATGCAGATACGCCACCTACGATACAAGCTGAAATAGCATCAAGCTCGAAGTTAGTACCAGCTGTTGGATTAGCAGCTGTAAGTCTTGCCATTGTCATCCAAGATGCAATTACTGTAAGGAACTGCATGTTAAGGTAAGCGATGAAGAGGATCAGTCTTGTATCAATACCTGAAAGTCTTGTTGCTTCCATGTTACCACCCATAGCGTAGAAGTATCTACCAAGAGTAGTCTTAGATGTAATGAAGTTGTAGATAAGTGCAATAACAGCAACCCAAACAAGTGCGATTGGAATACCATTGTACATTGCAAGCTTAACTGCGAAGAGGATGATTACTGCACAGATGATTACACATGTAACAATAAGTGATGTAAGAGACTGTGCCTCATAACCCTTCTTAAGCTTAGTAGCTCTGCTCTTAACCTGTGTTAATACGAAGATTACACAAGCAATTACGCCTACGATAATACAAGTAATATTAATTGAGCCACCGAAGATATCAGGAATAGCTCCATTAAATAACTTAGTGAATCCTTCTGGAATACCACCGATTGTAAGTCCGTCAAGAACTGCAGTACCCCAGCCACGGAATGCAAGGAAACCGCCGAGGGTTGCAATCCATGGTGGAATGTTAAGGTAAGCAATTAACCATCCAAGGAAAGCACCAATGATGAGACCAATAACAAGCATTACAAGCATTGATACTGCAACAGATACTCCCTTGTTAACCATGAGCTGTGCGCCTACTGCATCGATGAAGCAGACAACAGCACCAACGGAAAGGTCGATATTACCTTTAATAAGCATACACATTAACATACCAGTTGCGAGAACATATACGTATGCGTTCTGTGCGATAAGTGAATTAAAACTTGATGGTGCAAACATCATACCGTTTGTCATTATAGTAAAGAAGATAACTACAAGGACAAGTACGATCTGCATTGTATGTTCTTTGAAAATCTTTCCAACGTTTTTCATATCAATATCCTTCCTATTTATTTCTTTTCCTTCTTAGACAATACATCGAATATAACGGCAATCAGAAGTACGACACCCTTAACAACCTTCTGGTAGTTAGCGTTGATACCCATGATTGACATACCCTGGTTGATAACACCCATTAAGAGGGCACCTACGATAACGCCAGGAACAGTTCCGATTCCACCGTAAGCAGAAGCTCCACCGATGAAACATGAACCAATAGCATCCATCTCATAGCCCTGACCGAATGTAGGCTGAGCTGATGTAGCTCTTGCTATAGTAAGGATACCAGCGATACCTGAAAGGAGACCCATGTTAGTGTATGCGAAGAAGAATACGTTCTTAACATTAACACCTGAAAGCTGTGCAGCCTTCTTGTTACCACCTACAGCGTAGAGGTAACGACCAATTCTTGTCTTACTTGTGATGTAGCCATATACGAATACAACGAGTAATACCCAGCAAAGAGATGTTGGAATACCCTTGTAGCAAGCGAGCTTATATGTAACCCACATAACTACTGCACAAATAATAATAACCTTGATTAACTCGCCAAGGAGTGGCTTTGTCTCGTAACCACGCTTCTTAATATTCATTCTACCAAGGATGAACATTACAACGTATACGATAACACCGATAATACCAGCTACCATACAAGTCATATTAAGACCAGCACCGCCGCCGATGAAATCAGGTACATAACAATCAGCACCACCACCGAATACATTGATGAATGTTGGATCATCAACTGAAAGTGCAAGACCCTGAAGTACTACGTTAGATAAACCTCTGAAAGCGTACATACCAGCAAGAGTTGCGATGAATGGAGGTACATCGATGAATGCAATCCAGAAGCCCTGCCACATACCAACAAGGATACCGATTACAATCATCATAATAACTGCGATCCAAACATTAACGTCCTTGTCCATTAATGAACCACCAACTGCTCCTGCGAAGCAGACAACTGATCCAACAGCAAGGTCGATATTACCACCAGTTAAGATACAGAGCAACATACCTACTGCAAGTACGAATACGTATGCATTCTGTGATAAAAGGTTATTAATGTTCTGAGCGTAAAGAATAGCTCCGCCTGTCTTGAAATAGAAGAAGATAAGTACAAGTACAAGGGCGATAACCATAGTATATTTCTTAAGAGCAGATGCAATATTTGCTTTTTCCATAACTATTCACCCCTTCCTGACTTCATGATGCAGCTCATGATTGACTCCTGGCTAGCCTCAGCAGCTGGGAGCTCACCAACGAACTTACCTGCATTCATAACGTAAATTCTATCACTCATACCGATAACCTCAGGAAGCTCTGAAGAAATCATAATAACTGACTTGCCAGCTCTAACGAGGTCATTGATGATACAGTAAATCTCATACTTAGCACCAACGTCGATACCTCTTGTAGGCTCGTCTAAGATAAGTACATCTGGATCAGCGAACATCCACTTAGCAAGAAGAACCTTCTGCTGGTTACCACCTGAGAGGTTACCAACGTTCTGCTCAACTGTTGGAGTCTTAGTTCTAAGCTTATCCTTGTACTCAACTGCTACCTGATATTCCTTATCCTTATCGATAATAGAATTTGTACTAATAGCATCAAGGTTAGCAAGAGTTGTATTAATCTTAATTGGGTTAGTAAGGATAAGTCCGTTACCCTTTCTATCCTCTGTAACGTAAGCAATCTTAGCCTTGATTGCTTCCTTAACGTTCTTGAATTCTCTAACCTGACCGTTAAGTGTAAGTGTACCAGAAATGCCAGTACCATAAGACTTACCGAAGATACTCATAGCAAGCTCTGTACGTCCAGCACCCATAAGACCGTAGATACCAACTACCTCACCCTTACGAACGTTAAGTGATACATTATCAACAACCTTACGCTCTGGATAAAGTGGATGGAATACTGTCCAGTCCTTAACCTCAAGATTAGTCTCACCAATCTCAACGCCTGGTCTCTTAGGGAATCTGTCTGTGATCTCACGACCAACCATTCCCTGAATAATTCTATCTTCTGAAATCTCTGTTGTGTTCTTATCAAGTGTCTCGATTGTAGAACCATCACGAACTACTGTAATCTTGTCAGCTACGTAAGAAACCTCATTCAACTTATGAGATATAATGATCGAAGTCATGCCCTCTTCCTTAAACTTGAGCATCAGATCAAGAAGTGCTCTTGAATCTGTCTCATTAAGAGAAGATGTTGGCTCATCAAGAATAAGCAGCTTAGCATGCTTAGCAAGTGCCTTAGCGATCTCAACCATCTGCTGCTTACCTGTACCAAGTTCCTTAACAAGAGTTCTTGAGGACTCGCTAAGACCTACCATCTTAAGATACTTATCAGCTTCGCCGTAAGTCTCATTCCAGTCGATAGAAGCGCTCTTACCTCTCTCATTACCAAGGAACATATTCTCACCAATTGACATATATGGTATTAATGCCAACTCCTGGTGGATAATTACGATTCCCTTTTCCTCGGAATCCTTAATCTTGTTAAATTTACAAATTTCACCATCATAGATAATGTCGCCTTCGTATGTACCATATGGATAAATACCAGAAAGTACATTCATAAGTGTCGACTTACCTGCCCCGTTCTCACCTACAAGAGCATGTATTTCACCCTCTTCAACCTTGAAATTAACGTTGTCAAGAGCTTTTACACCAGGGAAGGTTTTGGTTATATTTTTCATCTCAAGTAATACTTTAGCCAAAATGAATCCCTCCAATTCCATTAATCATTCTTTACTAATAAACAGGCGGGTTATTAACCCGCCTGCTATTAACTTTATTAGATTTTTCAACCTAAATGAGCTTACTACTTAAGCTGATCCTCTGTGTAGTAACCAGAGTCGATAAGGAGCTCCTTGTAGTTGTTGATATCAGCGAATACTGGCTCGCAAAGGTATGAAGGAATAACGCCTGTACCATTGTCGTATGTCTTTGTATCGTTAACGTCAACTGTTGAACCAGAAAGGATCTGGCCTACCATCTTAACAACCTGTGAAGCAAGAGTTCTTGTATCCTTGAAGATTGACATAGACTGCTTGCCATCGATCATGTTCTTAACAGATGCGATATCACAATCCTGACCTGTTACGATTGGGTATGCTCCTGTGTAGTTAGCTGCAAGTGCTGCTGCGATACCCTGTGCTGTAGAGTCGTTTGAGCAAAGCCATGCATCGATGTTTGTTCCATCAGCGTAGTTAGAAGCGATGATGTTCTCAGCTCTTGACTGTGCTGTCTCTGTTGCCCAGTTTGCTGTAGCAACTTCTGCGAAGTCAAGCTGACCAGACTTGATAACGAGCTTGCCGTTGTCAATGTATGGCTGAAGAACGTCGATAGCGCCCTGGTAGAAGTATCTAGCGTTGTTATCACCTGGGTCACCAGTTGTAACTTCGAGATTGAATGGACCAGCTGCGTTCTCAAGATCAAGCTTATCCTTGATGTACTCGCCCTGCTTTGTACCTACCATGTAGTTATCAAATGTAGCATAGTAAGAAACTGCATCTGAGTTCATGATAAGACGGTCATAAGCGATAACAGGAATGTTCTTAGCCTTAGCCTGTGACATTACTTCTCCAAGAGAGTCACCATCGATAGAAGCAACAACGAGTACTGCACATCCGCTGTTGATCATGTTCTCGATCTGTGAAACCTGTGTCTGAACGTCGTTAGAAGCGTACTGAAGGTCAACTTCGTAACCAGCAGCCTTAAGCTCTGACTCCATGTTAGAACCATCCTGGTTCCATCTCTGAAGGTCCTTTGTTGGCATTGCAACACCAACCTTCTTGCTGCCTGATGCAGATGAGCTTCCGCCACATCCTACGAGCATACTAGCAACCATTGCTGTAGCAAGTAAAATACCTAATAATTTCTTTGACATTTTATTTGTCCTCCCTATTAAATTTCCGGAGCATGCGCCCCTGTTACATTTAGTACTTTATCACACAATTACTAGCACTAACTTGCTAATTTCTTCAAATTTTTACTAATTATGAACAATGTGTTAACAAAAATAGGACAATTTTGTTATAACTACCACAAAATTGTCCTACGTTAACATAATTACTACTATTTATAAGTATATTTGGCTATTTTACTGCACATTCAGATATATCTCATTGCGCATATGATACTTACCAGTGATTACTTCGTCCATATTGTCCTTGGTAACCGCAATAGGAGTAAGCTTCATATATGGAACATCGTTGGTTCCATCATTAATTGTCTCGCTCACACCAATGTCTGTTCCCTTAGCCAGATCCACTGCCATCTCAGCAGCCATCTTGGCAAGCTTCTCAACAGGCTTATAGACCGTCATATACTGTGTGCCCTCTACGATTCTCTGGCAGGCCTCTAAGTCCGCATCCTGTCCAACGACACATACCTCACCACCAAGGCGGTTCTCAATCAGGGCCTTAATTGCATTGGCAGCAAGATTGTCATTACCACACATGATAGCATCAGGAATCTTGCCAGTTGCCAGATATTCACTTGTAACAGTGAAACCGTTCTCTGCAACCCAGTTATTAGAGTACTCGGCGTAATCAACCACAATATCCGTATCAGCCAGGACCTTCTCGAAGCCCTCCTGCACCATTGCTACATTATTATCAGTAGGCGAACCCTTAACCTGGATAATGGTTCCTTCTGTACCAATAGCCTTCACAATATATTCAGCCATCAGCTCGCCCACCTTCTCGTTATCCATTGAAATATACAGATCCACATCTGAATCCCTTAGCAGTCTGTCGTAGGCGATAACCTTAATGCCGGCCTTTTTTGCCTTAGCACATACATCCTTAAGGGACAGGTCGTCAATGGCAATAATCACAATTACATCAACATTCTTGTCAATGAAGTACTCAATCTGCTTAATCTGTTCGTCAATCTCACCATTGGCGTTCTGCACATTGACCTCAGCCCCAAGCTCACTGGCTTTGCTGACGAAGAGGTCCCTCTCCCTGGACCAGCGCTCGATTACCAGAGAATCAATGGAGAGCCCGATCTCGATACCATCCTTCTGATCCTTAGGCGTCACATTACTCTCATCCGCACTAGTTCCGCAGGCTGTCAGAGACAGAACCATTATTATAGAAAAAACTGCTGCGACTAACTTCTTAATCTTCATCTTAATACCTTTACATGTTACTGATTATCTTATCCCTGTACTCTGAAGGAGTGGAGCCTGTGCTCTTCTTGAAGATACGGCTGAAGTAGTTAGGATCAGAATAGCCAACGCTGCTGCTGATATCCTTCATACTTCTGTTAGGATCCTTCATCATCTCCTTGGCCTCTTCGACTCTTCTGTTAGTCAGGTACTCCACGAAGCCCTCTCCGGTCTCTTCCTTGAAGAGCTTACTGAAGTAGTAGGAGCTTAAGTTAAGCATCTGAGATATCTCATCAAGGGAGATTTCCTTGGAATAATTGTTATTAATATATTCAAGAGCCTTCTTAACCATATGATGGAGATGATCGGTAGATCCAGACTTAATGCTGTTAACTGCGTTCTTCATCTTATCTATGAACCAGCTCTTCATTCTCTCGTTGTCGTTGATGGCCATTATCTCAGGAAGATAATCTTTTCTGCTGGCGAACTCATAGGTTGGGCCGCCGGCACGATACATGTCGGATTCAGCTCTCAGTACGAACTCAAGACACTTAAGCTTAACGCTCATGAAATCATCGCTATAGACATTGCTCATCCAGTCATAGAACTTGTCAGAATCTACAACACATTCGTCAACTTTGCCATCCTTAAGGTTATCGAAAATATTATTCTCCATTTCATATGGATAATTCTCCTCGTAGGATACAGCAATTGGAAGATCATCTGCATGAGCAACCGATCCATTAGTTGAATAGAGGGCCTTAAGACCACTATCATAGGAAGCTATACTATTACGAAGCTTTACTACCGAGCCAATACCAATACGATGAGTTATATCAGTTACAGCTCTCATCTGACGGACAGTCACACGCGATTTTTCAATAATCTCTGTTCTCTCTGCATAATCCATATGGGGCTTATCATAGGGAACGAATACAGGAATCTTATTAGCTGTAACCGATCCAACAATTACGCCAGGGAAGGCTTCCTTCAGTATCTCACGAACCTTCTTATATGAATTCTGCGCCTTAATGGAGCTTCCTACATTATTGGTCATATGGTTATCCTGCTGGTCATCACCAAATACCACACTCATCATGTAGCAGTATTCGCATTCCAGGCCAAGCAGGCTCTTGTAATTCTCAATATCCTCATCGAATCGCTCCTGGAAGATAATTGAATATATGAAACCATTCTCGATTACAGGGATGACGGTTTCTAGTCGCTCCTTAGTCTGCAGATCCTGTCGACGGCGTTCCTTCCTTATATCAAGCTCCTTAATCGCGTTGGTAATAACATCCACTACAACCTGCTTGTTAAAGGGCTTATTTAAGTACTCCATTACACCCAGGTTAATAGCTTCCTTGGCATAGTCGAACTTATCATAGGCTGTAAGGACCACAAGAATTGCATTAGGCAGGAATTCCCTTATCTCCCTCATAGCCTCAATACCATTGATTCCAGGCATCTGAATATCCATGAAGATTATGTCAGGACGGAAGCGCTCTGCTACCTCAATGGCAGATCTTCCCGTCTTGGCAATATCAATCTCGAACTGTCCCTCGAAGTTATTCTCTATTAAAAAAGTGAGTGAATTGAGTACTATTCCCTCGTCATCTGCAAGCATTATTCTATACATGCACACCCTCCATGTAAGGTATCTTGATTATGAACTCTGTTCCCTTACCTTCTCCTTCTGATCTGATCTCCATTACATCCTGTCTGCCAGTAAAAATCTGAAGCCTCTCAATAACGTTGGCAAGTCCAACACCATTGGAATCCTTGGTCTGGCTATCAGCAATCTCGCCGCCATGACCCGTAAGGACCTTATCAATTGCTTCCTTGCTCATGCCAGATCCATTATCCTTAATTGAGAGGTATACAAGCTCCTCATCCTTGGTAATCCTAAGGTCGATATGCTTCTCCCAGTCAATATTGCGGACACCATAGTTGATGGCATTTTCCACTATTGGCTGAAGAATCATACTTGGTACTCTGATATGGGTTACTGTCTCATCAACTTCCTTGCTGTAATTAATCTCACCTGTAAATCTTACATTAATAATGTAGATATACTTATCAACCAGTTCCACCTCTTCAGCAACGGTGGCATCCATGTTGATCTTCTTAATATTATATCTGAAGAAGTCCGCCATATTCTGAATGAACTCAGTTGTCTTGTCAGCCCCCTCCATCATGGCAAGCTGGGCTCCGGCATTCAGAGTATTAAAAAGGAAGTGGGGATTAATCTGTGCCTGAAGATTACGAAGCTCTACTTCCTTCATTCTGGATTCCATCACCAGCTCGTGTTCCTTAAGCTCGCTCTCTCTGTGCATACTCTCACGAATCTCATGAATATATACCTGGATAGAATCAACCATCTTGGTAAAGGCGTTGGATACGACACTAATCTCGTCTTCTCCCTCAAGGGGCTCCAGTTCAACTTCGAAATTACCTGTAGCTACTTCATTGGCAGCACTTGATAGCTCGATAAGCGGCTTGGTCATGCTCTTAGTTAAGAGGTAGAGAATAACAATATTAAATACACCGATAAATACAAGAATAACAAGGGATGCTATTTCCATGTATCTCAGAGTTGTTAAGAGCTTGAAATAGTTATCAGTATTAATCTTGAAGTGGGCATTATTAAGAGAGTAGATACAGCTCTGAAGATCTGAATAGAGAATCTCTGATTCTTCGAAGCAGGACTTATACTTCTCAACGTTACGACCTCGCTTGGCCTGAATTGTCTCGCCGGCCATCTTAAGGTAATTCTCAGACTGACTAATAATATTCTGCTCCATGATATATCTCTCATCATGGGTATTATTGCGTCCTAACTTATCTATTCCATTACGATAGTTCTGATCTGCCTTATAGAAGTCCTGAAGGGCAACTGAACTCTTATTCTCCAGATATTCCTTCATGGAGGTCTGAACGGCTGTAAGCTCCTCTGATAATTCATTGAGGCTGACATTCATCTCATATATCTCGTCAATACGTGTAATCATAGTATTAACACCGATATATACATACACATTCATAATAAGAATGAGTACCATAGGAAGCAGGAATGCGAGAAGCAGCTTACTTCTTATGGATGCATTATTCCATTTTGTCTCTAATTTAGAATTAAGCTTATTCTTCATCCTGGTCCTCTAATAGTTCCCTGGCTTCATCCTGTCCAATTACATTAGTACTTACTGATACATAAGAACTTGTATATCCCAGTTCTTCATACTCCTTTAGGGATAATACACTTGAGCTTCCCATCTGATCAGTATCAACGGAAATTGTTGAATAGATAATCTGCTTATCAATGGCATCAAGTATAGTATCGTTAATGAAATATCCAATAATTCTGGTCTCTCCAACTCGGTTATAATCAACAACTGCCTGGTAAGTACACTGAGTATAGGCACTGTTAAGACACAAAATAATATCTGGCAAGTCCTTGGTATCAAGGAAGAAGGTTCTGATATCCTCCTCCACACTGAATACATCCTGAGAATCAACTCTCTCGAATTCAACCTCTGGCGCATTATAGTTAGGATAGTTCTCTGTGAAATAATCCTCTATGGCAATTGAAATAACATTGGCAGCACCCTCTGAGGTCTGTTCATTAATAAAAACCTTAACTGTAGGAGTATTGTACTCTGACAAGTCAATAAATCTGGCCATCTGGGAGGCATATACCTGTCCAAGCTCGTAGTTATTAACACCGATAAAGCTCTGTCTCGAAGAATTCTCGATATCGTTCTGTAATACAACAACACCAATTCCCGCATTAACAGCATCATCAATAAGAGTCGCTATCTTCTCGTCGGCAGTACCACCATATATGATGCCGTCAACAGAGGAGTTAATAGCCACTCTGAATATATCTTCATTGGAAAATCTTACACCAAGTGAGTCGGATAATTTTTCTATATATATGTTCTGCGCATCTGCCTCTCTGCACGCTGCTTCATATACAGAATTCCAGAAGTCCTCATCATCATCATCAGAAATGAATACATAATGACTACTATAAATAGACTCATCCCGCTCGGCCTTCTTACCAAAATCACCCATCATAAAAATGAATAGCAGGGCAGCAACCACTGCCACAAATACCATGCTTATTACACCTACAACTATTATGTGGTATGCCTTATTGGTATATGCTTTTTTCTCTTTCTTTTCCTCTTCCATACTACTAATAATAACATAAAAAGCCCCACATCCATAGAAAATGAATGTGGGGCCTTATCAGCACTTTAAATCAATTGCATTAATTATGCGAATGGATTCTCTGTTGGGTATGGAAGAGAAGCTGGCTGATTGTAACCAATCTCATCAACCTTAACACCGATGTACTTGAATACTTCGAAGAGAGCCTTGCCATAGTGACCGAATGCAACAGCACCATGATGAGGATAGTTCTTCTGAATAAGTACGTGACGGTAGAATCTTCCCATCTCCTTGATAGCGAATACACCGATACCACCGAATGATCTTGTTGCAACTGGAAGTACTTCACCTTCTGCAACGTAAGCACGAAGAATGTTATCAGATGTAGACTGTAATCTGTAGAATGTGATAGGTCCAGGAATGATATCGCCTTCAAGTGTTCCCTGTGTAACTTCGATTGGAAGGTTACGAGCCATGATAGCCTGGTGCTCCATATGTCCCTTAACGAGCTTTGTAGAGCATGTGTTACCACAGTGGAAGCCCATGAATGTATCCTGAAGTGTGTAATCATACTTACCCTTGATAGAGTCTTCATACATACACTTAGGAACAGAGTTGTTGATATCAAGAAGAGTTACTGTATCGTCAGAAACTGCCTGACCGATGAACTCTGAAAGAACGCCGTAAATATCAACTTCGCAAGATACAGGGATTCCTCTACCTGTAAGACGAGAGTTAACGTAGCAAGGTACACAACCGAACTGTGTCTGGAATGCAGGCCAGCACTTACCAGCGATAGCTACATAAGACTTAGAACCCTTGTGAGCCTCAACCCAGTCAAGAAGTGTAAGCTCGTACTGAGCAAGCTTAGGAAGGATAGTTGGCTTGTTGTTGCCGTCGCCAAGCTCTGCTTCCATATCCTTGATAACGTCTGGGATACGTGGGTCATCAGCATGCTTATTGAATGACTCGAAGAGGTCAAGCTCTGAGTTCTCTTCGATCTCAACACCGAGGTTGTAAAGCTGCTTAATAGGAGCGTTACAAGCAAGGAAGTTAAGTGGTCTTGGACCAAATGTGATAATCTTGAGATCCTTAAGAGCTGCAACTGCTCTAGCGATTGGAACGAACTCGTTGATCATCTTAGCGCAATCCTCAGCATCACCTACTGGATACTCTGGGATGTAAGCCTTGATGTTACGAAGAGCCATGTTGTAAGAAGCGTTAAGAACGCCACAGTAAGCATCGCCACGACCAGATGTTGTAACTGATTCGTAATCTTCCTCAGCTGCTGCACAAAGCATTGTAGGGCCATCGAACTGCTGAATAAGCATTGTCTCAGAGATTTCTGGTCCGAAGTTTCCAAGATATACACAGAGTGCATTACATCCAGCTGCCTTGATATCAGCAAGAGCGTTCTTCATATCGATCTCGCTCTCGATGATTGTTACAGGACACTCATAGATGTCTGTTGCATCGTAATTAGCCTTGTAAGCCTCTACAAGAGCTGCTCTTCTTCTGATAGTAAGCTCTGCAGGGAAGCAGTCACGGCTAACGCCTACGATACCGATTTTAACCTTAGGTAAATTGTTCATTGGGTTTTCCTCCTTAAAATATAATGTAGTTTGCTAAACATTATTAACTATATTGCGAGCTAAAAGCTCAAAAGAGATTAAGTTGCAATCTCTTTTACACTGAAACATTAGGTCCGATGAGGCCGATGTGTGCGCCTGCATCTAATCCGCCCTCAGCATGTCCGATGAGCCACTTATTCTTAGCTGTGATAAGTGCGTCCTCGTAACCAGCATGCTTCTCATCAAGTGGAAGATTAGTGTCCTTAGGAAGAACGATAACAACCTTGAATCCAGCATCGCCTACTGAACATGGAGCATAGTGAAGTGTTGTAGCGTAGAGCTCAACGCCTGTTCCCTTAGGGCAAAGGAAAGCTTCAATCTTGTTAGTATCATATGTGTAATCTTCTGTGATGTCCTGCTGGCTTCCAAGTAAAAGGATGCAGTCTGTAGCAGCGATATCAAGCTCTGAAGAACGATGATACTCAACAGCGTTAAGAAGATGGTTATGACCATTGCAGTAACCAATCTGAATTGGAAGCTCGCCGTAGCTGACTGTTGTAAGCTTCTCCATAAGTGAAGTAGCCTCAAGGCACTCTACAGATGGCTCATAAGCAACACCATCTGGAAGTGGTGTCTGATCCATAGCTTCAATTAACTCAGAGAAATCGATCTCTGAAATCACTCTTCCGTACTTACGGAAAGCAGCGTCTCTTACATTTTTAATTTCCATTTTGTTCTCCTTTACTATACCTCCGAGCTTTACGTCCATCTTCTCAGGCACGCTCTCGCTCGGGACGAACGGAGCGGTACTAAGCTCGCTTCGCTTGCTAAGGACCGCCGTTCTTTACGGTCTGAAAATGACAGACCGTTAAGCTCTCTAATTATTTAATGATGTCGAAGATTGGCTTGCAAGCTGGGTAAATCTGCTTGAACTGCTGATATCTCTCGTCATACTTAGCAACGAGCTCAGCATCTGGTTCAACTGTATCAACTACCTTAACGAGCTTGTCTGCTGCTTCCTCAACTGATGCGTACTCTCCACATGCAACTGCTGCAAGCATTGCTCCGCCGTATCCTGGACCTTCCTCAGACTCGATAACATCAACCTTGATACCAAGGATGTTAGCAATCATCTTCTTCCAAAGTGGGCTCTTAGCTCCACCACCACAGATCTTAGTTCTCTCGATCTTAATGCCAAGAGACTTAGCAACTTCGAAGGAATCTCTAAGAGCAAATGCAACACCCTCAAGTACTGCCTGGTACATATCAGCTCTTGTTGTATCCATTGTCATACCAATGAATGTTCCTCTTGCATTAGGGTTGTTATGAGGAGATCTCTCACCCATTAAGTATGGAAGGAAGTAAACATGGTTCTCACCAAGCTTCTCAATAGCCTTCTGCTCACCAGCGAAGTCATCGCACTTCATAATCTCTTCCATCCACCACTTGTTACAAGAAGCTGCTGAAAGCATACATCCCATTAAGTGGTAGCTTCCATCTGCATGAGCAAATGAATGAAGGGCATTATTCTCATCAACGCCAAATGTCTTAGATGAAATGAAGATTGTTCCACTTGTACCAAGGGAGATATTACATCTTCCATCACCAACTGTACCTGTACCAACAGCTGCTGCTGCATTGTCGCCAGCACCTGCTACAATCTTAACGTCTGTAGAAAGACCAAGCTCAGCAGCTACGTCAGCCTTAAGTGTGCCAACTGCTTCATAACTCTCGTAGATCTTAGCTAACTGTGATTCCTTAACATCACAGATCTCCATCATCTCCTTAGACCAGCATCTGTTCTTAACATCGAAGAGAAGCATACCTGAAGCATCTGAAACATCTGTACAGTGAACACCTGAAAGCTTGTATGCAAGATAATCCTTAGGAAGCATAATCTTCTCAATCTTAGCGAAGTTCTCAGGCTCCTTATTCTTAATCCAGAGGATCTTAGGAGCTGTAAATCCTGTGAAGGAAATATTAGCTGTGTACTCTGATAATTTATCCTTGCCGATTACATTATTGAGGTAATCACATTCCTCATATGTACGACCATCATTCCAAAGGAGAGCTGGACGAATAACGTTATCATCCTTATCAAGAACTACAAGTCCGTGCATCTGACCACCGAAGCTGATACCAGCAACCTGGCTCTTATCGCACTCACTAAGCAGTTCCTTAAGGCCTGCCATTGACTGCTCGTACCAGTCTTCTGGCTTCTGCTCTGACCAACCTGGGTTAGGGAAGTATAATGGATACTCCTTAGAAACAATCTTATGGATCTTACCCTCTCCATCCATAAGTAATAACTTAACCGCTGATGTACCAAGGTCAATTCCTACGTATAACATCTCAATCCTCCTAAATACTCTTTTGTGTCTTCGTGCACGCGCACGATATCTATACTATATCTTACACTTTTAGGGAAGTATATTCAAACAATTTTGTCCCTTTAAGAGTATTTTCGTGAATTGTAACAATTTTGGGGTGGTCGATTTTGTGTATTTTGCTCGTGCACGGAGGCACGAACTTGTGTTACAGTATACATAATATGTTGGGGAGAATGCATCAGTATATGATGTGATTGATTATTTCAGGTATTAGTGAGGTTCACTATGGCAACTATCAAAGAGATTGCTGAGTTAGCAGGAGTATCAAGAGGAACTGTAGACCGAGTACTCAATAACAGAAGCGGAGTCAATGAAGAGACCGCCAGAAGAGTGCATGCCATTATTAAGCAGTTAGATTACAAGCCTAATAAAGCCGGAATGGCACTGGCTGCTCAGAAGAAGAAATTCCTAATTGGAATCATAGTATTCAGCCGTAAGAATCCATTCTTCGATGAGGTTATTACTGGTTTCGAGGAAAAAGCGGCAGAACTGAGCTTCTATGGATGCGAGATATTAATTAAGCGCGTGGCTTATCATCCAGATGCACAGCTGTCCGCAATAGAAGCATGTGTGAACGAAGGAGTCCAGGGACTTATCATTACTCCTTATAATGACGTAAGGGTATGTGAGGCTCTTAATGCATTGTCTAAAAAGAATATTCCGATCATCACAGTTAACTCTGATGCAGAGAACATTAACCGCCTGACCTATGTAGGAAGTGATTATTATAATTCCGGCAGAGCCGCTGGTGCATTAATGCAGCTTATGACTACAGGCACTGTTAACCTTGGTGTAATCCTTGGTGATTCACATATTCTCTGTCACTCACAGCGTAACTCAGGCTTCATGGACAGACTGGCCACCACTCCAAGAATCAACATAGTTGCCTGCGAAGAGAACTACGATGATGATCTCATGAGCTACGATATAGTAAGTAATATGCTAAAAAAACATCCTGAGATTAACGGTCTCTACTTCACTGCAGCTGGTGTATATGGAGGATGCAAGGCTATTCAGGAACTCAAGGCCTTCAGAGATATCAGAGTAATCACTCACGACGATGTGCCTACAACAATAGACATGCTGGACAAGGGAATCATCACAGCGACTATCTGCCAGCAGCCAAGATGGCAGGGCTCCAGATCCCTTGAGTTAATGTTCAGCTACCTCAATAATCCAGACAGCTCTTCTATCAAGAACAACTACTACGCAGAACTGAACATCAAAATACGAGAGACTACTTAA
>DCIU01000118.1:0-395 GCA_002317245.1 Lachnospiraceae bacterium UBA1718 | reverse complement strand
ATATTAATCTTGTCTTACATTCCTTTTACTCTTTTTCCGCTCTTTGGAATGCTTTTCATCGCTTTATTAATCTCATCTTGCATTCCTTTTCCTTACTTCTAGGCTCTTTGGAATGCTTTTCATCTCTTTATTGATCTTATCTTGCATTCCTTTTACTTACTTCTAGGCTCTTTGGAATGCTTCTCATCACTTTATTGATCTCATCTTGCATTCCTCTCCTTGCTTCCAAGCATTTTGGAATGCTTTCGCATCCTGGATCTATTTAATTGCCCAAAGGGCACAGTTATTCATTGGTGCTTGATGTAAAAAAATCTGCCAACGAGGGCTATGTCAAGGATGCCTAGCACATAGCTTGTCCTTGATATAGACCTCATTGGCAGATATGATTCAAGAAG
>DCIU01000134.1 GCA_002317245.1 Lachnospiraceae bacterium UBA1718 | reverse complement strand
TTGTTGAGCCAGCTACTAACTGTATCGATGAGTTCATTAATATGATTAAGGTCCTTCTTGAGAAGGGTTATGCATATCAGGCAGGTGAGAATATCTACTTCGATACATCCAAGCTTGATGAGTACTATGTATTCGGTAACCAGAGCGAGGATGAGCTCATGGTTGGAGTGCGTGATGATGTAACAGAGGATGATAATAAGAAGAATAAGAATGACTTCGTATTATGGTTCACAAAGTCTAAGTTCGAGGATCAGGCTCTTAAGTGGGATTCACCATGGGGCGTTGGTTATCCTGGATGGCATATTGAGTGCTCATGCATCAGTATGAAGCATTTAGGTGAATATATGGATATCCACTGTGGTGGTATTGACAATATGTTCCCACATCACACTAATGAGATTGCTCAGACAGAGAGCTATACAGGACATAAGTGGTGTAATTACTGGTTCCATGTTCATCACCTCAATGATGAGAGAGGTAAGATGAGCAAGTCTAAGGGAGGTTTCCTTACAGTAAGCAAGCTTATAGAAGATGGTTATGATCCTCTGGTATACAGAATGTTCTGTCTTCAGAGTCATTATCGTAAGCCACTTGTATTCAAGGAAGAGATTATGAATCAGGTTGCTGATACTTATAAGAAGCTTAAGAAGAGAATTGCTTCTCTTGATGCATCTGGAGATGTGGATGCGACAGCTCTTGCCCAGTGGCATGACAAGTTCGTAACAGAGGTTGGTAACGATGTTAATACATCAATGGGTATTACCCTGGTATATGACGTACTTAAGGCTGACCTTAACGGCGTAACTAAGAGAGCCATCATTGGAGACTTTGATAAGGTACTTTCTCTTGATCTCCTCAAGGAAGAAGAGGCAGCAGCTCCTGCAGCAGATGATGAATTAACTGCATTTGTTGAGGCTAAGATTGAAGAGCGTAAGGAAGCTAAGAAGGCTAAGGATTTCGCTAAGGCAGATGCTATTCGTGACGAGCTGTTAGCTAAGGGAATTGCTATTAAGGACACAAGAGAAGGTGTTGTCTGGGAGAGAGTGTAGATGACTTTTCTCGATAGTATTAAGAATGAATTCGATGTGGAAGAGGTGGACGTTAAGACATATTCACCTCTTACCCTTGCCTTTATTGGCGACTGCGTATTTGACCTGGTTATTCGTACAATTGTTGTGGGAAGAGCTAACAGGCAGCCTGAGAAGCTGCACAAGCTTAAAGCTAATATTGTTAAGGCTAAGACCCAGGCGGATATGGTTGTGGCCCTGCTTCCTGAACTTACTGAGGAGGAAGAAGGCTACTACAGAAGGGGTAGGAATGCCCATTCTTATTCAACGGCCAAAAATGCGACAATTGGGGATTACAGAAAGGCTACAGGATTCGAGGCATTACTGGGATTCCTGTATCTGACTAATCAGAATGATAGAATATTGGAGCTGACTAAGCTTGGGTTAGAGCGGGTAGAGATCAGTATCTGATGGAGGTTTGAATTGGATAATAATAAGGTAACAGAGAGTTATATTGAAGGAAGGAATCCTGTTATAGAGGCATTCCGTTCTGGAAGACCAATTGATAAATTATATATTCTTGACGGCTGCAATGACGGTCCTATGATGACCATCAAAAGAGAAGCCAAGAAGCATGATACTTATATTAAGTATGTAGCCAAGGAACGTCTTGATCAGATGTCTGAGACAGGTATGCATCAGGGAGTTATTGCATATGCTGCTGCTTATGAATATAGCGAGATGGAAGACATATTTGCGCTTGCTGACAAGAAGGGCGAGCCTCCATTCGTATATATTCTTGATAATATTGAGGATCCACATAACCTTGGAGCAATCATTCGTACAGCTAACCTGTCAGGAGCGCATGGAGTAATTATCCCTAAGAACAGAGCTGTTGGGCTCACTTCTACAGTTGCAAGAACCAGTGCAGGTGCACTTAACTATACACCAGTTGTAAGGGTTACTAATATATCTAAGACCATTGAAGAACTTAAGGATAAGGGAATGTGGTTCGTATGTGCTGATATGGATGGTCAGATTATGTATGACCTTAATCTCACAGGCTCCATAGGGCTGGTAATTGGTAATGAGGGTGATGGTGTAAGCCGCCTTGTTAAGGAGAAGTGTGACTATATTGCCAGCATTCCTATGAAGGGGGATATAGACTCTCTTAATGCCTCGGTGGCAGCAGGTGTACTTGGATTCGAGATTGTAAGACAGAGAAGAGGCAAATGATAGATTATAAGGACTATTCTGATGAGAAGCTGATTGAGCTCTACCGTGGCGGAGATGATAACGCATGTGATTATCTCGTGGGTAGACACAAGGCTTTGGTGAGACGCATAGCCAGTCAGTACTATATACCGGGCGCTGAGCCTGAGGATACAGTCCAGGAGGGGATGTTTGGCCTCTTTAAGGCTGTTAGGGATTTTGACCCGGAAAGGGGAGCAAAGTTTTCTTCTTTTGCAGTTGTATGCATTAGGAGACAGATAATGACAGCTATGACCGCTGCTGGACGAGAAAAAAATGCACCACTTAATGAATCCATTCCGCTTTCTTTAGGTTGGGAGAATGAGGATGGTGAAGCTTCAAGGGAACTAATAGAAGAATATGCTGATAAGTCTACTATGAATCCCGAACAGGTTGTTATAGAAAAAGAGAGTCTGGAAGACCTTCAGAAAAAAATATGGAAGGACCTTAGCGAATTCGAGAGGAAAGTATACGAACTGCAATCTCAGGATAAAAGCTACGTGGAGATTGCAGAAGAATTAAACATAGACCTGAAATCCAGTGACAACGCCATTCAGAGAATTAGGAAAAAGACTGATAAAGCTAGAAAAAGAAAGTGATTAACTAGTAGGGGTAAAATATGCAGATTACAAGAGTAATGAATACTGAGATTAGTGCTGAGACTACTTCCGAATTATTACAGTGCCTTGGAGATATGTTCTATGGAATGTATCATATTAATCTTGTTGATAATTACTTTGAGGAGATAACAACCAATATTACAATGCGTAAGGCTCTGGGCAAAAATGGTGATGCCAGAGCAGCTCTTGAGCTTGCCACTAAGAAGCTTGTAAAAGACGGCTCTAAAAAAGTAATGGCTGAGTTCAATAATTTTGATACTATAGCTGAAAGACTGTCTACCAAGCCTTCTGTA
>DCIU01000124.1:15351-17978 GCA_002317245.1 Lachnospiraceae bacterium UBA1718 | reverse complement strand
AGGCAGCAATTAATGATAAGACTAAACTGGTTACTATTCAGAGGTCCAAGGGATATCAGCCAAGGAAGACACTGTCGGTTAAAAGAATTGGAGAGCTTATATCATTCATTAAGGATATTAAACCTGATGTAATATGTATGGTAGATAACTGCTATGGAGAATTCGTAGAGCGTATGGAACCATCTGACGTAGGGGCTGATATGGTTGTTGGTTCGCTAATCAAGAATCCTGGTGGTGGACTTGCTCCAATTGGTGGATATATAGCTGGTAAGAAGGAACAGATAGAGAATGCTGCATACAGACTTACTTCCCCTGGACTTGGTAAGGAAGTTGGAGCCTCACTTGGAATTCTTAAGGATTTCTATCAGGGACTGTTCCTGGCACCTACGGTAACAGCAGGAGCCATTAAGGGAGCGATATTTGCGGCTAATCTTTTTGAGAGAGCAGGCTTTGCGGTAGTTCCTAATAGCACAGAGAGCAGACATGATATTATACAGGCAGTTACCTTCGGTACACCAGAGGGCGTTATAGCCTTCTGTGAGGGTATTCAGAGTGCTGCACCAATTGATAGTCATGTAACTCCTGAGCCATGGGATATGCCTGGCTACGATGCACCGGTTATTATGGCTGCAGGAGCCTTCGTATCAGGTTCAAGTATAGAATTATCAGCAGATGGTCCTATCAAGCCACCTTATGCCGTATATTTCCAGGGAGGACTTACCTGGCAGCATGCTAAGTTCGGTATATTAAAGGCATATCAGTCAGTAAAAAATGCTGGCTTAATTAAGTAAATAAAGCAGAAAGGAGCACAAAAGTGGCTAATAATGCATTTGGTATAGATATTGGAACAAGCAATATCAGAATATATAATCAGTCAGATAACTCAATATTCATGGAGAAGAACATGATTGCCATTGAGAACAAGAATACACTTCTTGCCTATGGTGATTCTGCCTATGATATGTACGAGAAGGCACCTGCCAATATAGTGGCAAGCTTCCCTGTTGTTAATGGTGTTATTGCTGATATTAATAACATGGAGACACTTATTAAGTATTTCATTGGAGATCTTAGTAAGGGTGGTATTAAGCCAGCTGATTATATAATTGCAGTTCCTACAGATGTTACTGAGGTTGAGAAGAGAGCCTTCTATGATCTTATTCAGGATGCAGGAATTAAGGCTCATAAGATTCATGTAGTTGAGAAGGCAGTTGCTGATGGCCTTGGCCTTGGAATTGATGTTAAGAATTCTCAGGGTGTAATGGTAGTTAATGTTGGTTATTCCACAACAGAGGTATCGATTCTTTCCCTGGGTGGTATTGTACTTAGTCGTCTTATTAAGGTGGGTGGAAAAGCCTTCGATGAGGATATCAGGAATGCTGTTCGTAAGGAATTCAACCTCTTCATTGGTGAGAAGAGTGCTGAGCGTATTAAGAATAATCTTCGTAAGCTGGTTGAAGGTGGTCAGAATGCTGTCTGCTACGGTAGAGATATAGTAACCGGACTTCCAATTGAGAAGCAGATTCCAACACCTATTCTTGATATGAGTATGAGAGATTCCTTCGCATCTATTATTGACTGTATCAAGCTGATATTAGAGAGAACTCCACCAGAATTAGGTGCTGATATCTACAGACATGGTATCTATTTAACAGGTGGTGCTTCGCAGGTGTATAATCTTGCAGAGCTTATTGAGAAGGGAACCGGCCTTAAGGTTAACCAGGGCGAAGATCCAATCGACAGTGTTGTATTAGGTCTTGCTAAAGTAATTAATGAAGATAAGTATCGTAAGCTTGCTTACGTTATTGAGGGAATGAGTCCAAGATGAGTCCATTAGTAAAACGTAAGAAGGAGAGATATCAGTTACCTACTGTTTATGTCCTTCTTATACTTACGCTTGTATGCGTAATAGCTATGGTATTATCCTTCACAACTAATATATTATCCAAGCCTTTGAATGCAATGGGAAGTATTCTTGTTCCATTTGAAAAGGGACTTACTAATGTAGGTACAGCAATCTTGGATAAGACAGAGAACTTCAAGACCCTTCAACAGGTGCTTGAGGAGAACGAAGAGTTAAAAGCCCAGATAGAAGAGCTCACCGAGGATAATACTTCTCTACAACAGGATAAATATGAATTAACCAAGCTTCGTGAATTGTATGAACTTGATGGCGAATATAAGGATTATGACAAGGTTGGAGCCAGAATTATCGCCAGAGATTCAGGCAACTGGTATTCGAATTTTGTTATCGATAAGGGTTATAATGACGGCATTCAGACTGACTGTAATGTAATTGCAGGAGGCGGTCTTGTTGGTCGTGTAACAGATGTTGGCCCTAATTATGCCAAGGTTGTATCAATTATCTCAGACAATATCAATACCTCTGGTATGATTCTGTCTACAGGAGACAATCTAATTGCAACAGGTAATCTGGAGTTCATGAAGAGCCTGGGTGTAATTGAATTCAGTCAGCTAATTGACAAGGAAGATGTAGTAAGAAACGGAGATAAGGTTGTTACTTCTAATATTAGTGACAAGTATCTTCCAGGTATTCTTATTGGCTACATTGAGACTATTAATACTGATTCTAATAATATGACTAAGTCAGGTACATTAATGCCTGT
>DCIU01000124.1:13500-15190 GCA_002317245.1 Lachnospiraceae bacterium UBA1718 | reverse complement strand
GGTATGTCACCTAATCTGCTTGTAATAATTGTGGCTACCGTTGGATTTATTCACGGTAAGAAGTTTGGAATGATAACAGGATTTGCTGCAGGACTATTGATGGATATCTATTTTGGTAACATCATTGGTTTTTATGCGCTTATTTATATGTACATTGGCTTTGCCGATGGAATGTTCAAGAAGATTCTTTATGCAGGAGACTTCAAGCTTCCCTTCGGATTAATTGTGGCCAGTGATATTGTTTATGGTCATGCATGTTACTTATTCATGTTCCTGATTAAGGGTGACTTCAGATACTTATATTACCTTAAGAGCGTAATACTTCCTGAGGTTGTATATACATCAGTAATAGCATGCATATTATTCCCACTTATGAAGTTAGTCTTCGGTATAATCCATAAACACTTTGTAGAGGCTGAGGAAAATATTGGCTAATAGAAGACAGACTACTGATAATTTCATCAATTCAATATCTGGTAGAACTCTTGTATTCTTTATCTTTATTGTTATAGTTGCAACAATTCTTATTTCACGTATCTTTGTGTTACAGATAATTAATGGTGAGGATGCTCTTAATGACTTCACCCTTAAGATTAGAAAAGAGAGGACAATTAACTCTACCAGAGGCAAGATATACGATCGTAATGGTAAGCTGCTTGCCTATAATGAACTGGCTTATAACGTTACTATCGAGGATGTATATGAATCCGGTTCTACTAAGAATACAGATCTTAATGCTACTCTGATTAAGACTATTCGTATACTTGAGAGCAATGGCGATACAACAATAGGTGACTTCAACATTATTCTTAATGAAGATAATCAGTTTGAATTCACAGTTTCAGATACTAAGAAGAAGCGATTCTTAGCAGATATCTATGGTAAGCCTGATATGAGTAAGCTTAAGTACGAAGAGGAGTCAGCTACAGCTGAAGAAGTAATTGACTACCTGTGCAGCTATAGCAAGTTCGGTATTGGTGAATCTGCTGATATGGATAATCCTAAGGATACCTTTGTTGTAGGAAGAGGATATACCAAGGAACAGATTCTTAAGCTGGTAACAATCCGTTATGCTATGAGTCTTAACAGCTTCCAGAAGTATATTCCTACTGTAATTGCTACTGATGTAAGCAGCGAGAGTGTATCAACCATTATGGAGAACTCTGATAATCTTCTTGGTGTTGCTATCAGTGAAGATAATATCAGGAAGTATAACGATAGTATCTATTTCTCTCAGATTATAGGCTATACAGGTAAGATCTCTGAAGACGAGTTAGAAACCTTCAATAATCTTAATTCTACTGAAGCATTAGCTGAGACTGAAAAGGCAAGAAATGACTATGTCTTAACTGATATGGTTGGTAAGGCCGGTATCGAGAAGACTATGGAGACTTATCTTCAGGGTGTTAAGGGCAGCGAGACTGTATATGTTAATAACCTTGGTAAGGTAATTGAATCGACCAAGACAGTCGATTCAATTGCTGGTAACGATGTTTACCTTACAATTGACAGAGATCTTCAGGTTGCGACTTATAATATTCTTGAGCAGAACCTGGCCGGTATGCTTGTTAGTAAGATCCAGAACGTAAGTGAATTCAAGCCTACTGAGGGCATGAATGGATCTAAGTTCATTATTCCTATTACTGACGTATATTATCAGCTCTTTAACAACAGTATTATCAATATTGAT
>DCIU01000124.1:4024-13366 GCA_002317245.1 Lachnospiraceae bacterium UBA1718 | reverse complement strand
GAGCAGTTATCAGAGGAATATCAGATATATGAGTCTTATATCATCTCTATGCTTAATGATAATGGGATAATTGTGGATTCCTTAGTGGATAAGGAGGACGCTACTTATCTGGCATGGAGAGTGGATGAGACAATCTCTATGGCAGAATACCTTAAGTACTGTATCAGCAAGAACTGGATTGATGCCACTAAGATTGAGCTTACAAGTGAATATTCGGATTCTGCAGAGGAGTATGAGAGATTATGTGACTATATTCTTGAGACTCTGGAAGATAGTAATTCTTTCTCCAAGAAGATGTATAAGTACATGATTCGTAATGGAGAGATTAGTGGTTATACGATAATTGCAACCCTCCTTGAACAGGATGCAATCTCTATAACTGCTGAAGAGCAGAAAAAGTTCTATAACAGTGTTATGAATCCATATAATTTCATGCTGTATCTAATTGAGAATCTGTATATTACACCAGCTCAGTTAGCCTTAGATCCATATTCTGCATCCTGTGTAATTACTAATATGAATGGCGAGGTATTAGCCCTTGTAACTTATCCAAGCTATGACAATAATCGTCTTGCCAACAGTATTGATGCTGAATACTATGCTAAGCTGCAGAACGATTTGTCCAAGCCATTATGGAATTATGCTACCCAGCAGAAGACAGCGCCTGGTTCTACCTTTAAGATGGTATCTTCAACCGCAGCCCTTATGGAAGGCGTTGTAAGTACATCATCTACAATTACCTGTAGAGGTTTCTTCGACAGATTCGAGAATGAAATATACAGATGCTGGGCATATCCTAGTTCCCATGGTGCTCTAACAGTAGCGGGGGGTATTGAGAATTCTTGTAACTCCTTCTTCTACGAAGTTGGTTACCAGTTATCATTGGACGACAATGGAGTATATAAGGAGAATTTAGGTCTTGAAAAGCTCTACAAATACGCTGATTTGTATGGATTATCCGAGAAGTCGGGTATAGAGATCGAAGAGTCTGAGCCTGAAGTATCTGATGCTTATCCTGTTCTGTCTGCAATTGGTCAGGGTACCAACAACTATACAACAGTTGGCCTGGCAAGATATGTCAATACTGTTGCCAATAATGGTACATGCTATAAGTTAAGTCTTCTGGATAAGGTAGAAGATTCTAATAACAATCTTATTAAGGACTTCACACCAGAGATTCGTAATATTGTTGATATGCCAAGTGCCTACTGGAATGCTATCCATACAGGTATGAGACGAGTGGTTCAGAAAAAGGCATATTATAACGATCTTGGAGTTACTGTTGCTGGTAAGACAGGTACTGCTCAGGAATCAAAGAGCAGAACTAACCACGCTTTATTTGTAAGCTATGCCCCATATGAGAATCCTCAGATTGCCGTAGCAACACGTATTGCTTTTGGTTATTCATCAGACTATGCCGCCAGAGCAACAAGAGATGTCTATAAGTATTACTTCAAGATAGAGGATGAGGACAGTATCGTAACTGGTACAGCTAACAATATTAATGATGTTGTTGTAGCTGCAGGAGATTAATTGGAGGATTTATGGTAATTATTAAGAGTTATCAGGGCGGATTATCTATTCATGTTAATGACAGCCAGCCCTTCGAGACATTAATAGTTGAAATTGCTAAGAAATTCGAAGAATCACGCAAGTTTTTCAAGAATGCTGCAGTTGCAATCTCTGTTGAAGGACGAACATTAAGCCCAGAAGAGGAGATTGTACTAATTCAGACTATCGAAGAGCATTCAGATCTTGAAATTATCTGTCTTGTCGGCAAGAACGAGGAGACTAACAAGAGGTTTGTTAAGGCTCTTAAGCGTGTTGAACAGCAGTATGAAGAGGCTAATTGCAGATATTATAAGGGTAATGTATTAGCCGACCAGGTAATTGACTCTGATGGCAATCTTTTTATCCTTGGTAATGTAATGAAGGGCGGAACTATTGCTGCCAACAAGGATGTTATTGTACTTGGTGAACTCAACGGAGAGGTATATGCCGGCATGTTCGGAGATCCTGGACATATGGTATATGCAGTCAGAATGAATCCGACTCTCTGTAAGATTGGTTCACTTGAACTTAAGAATATTAAGAAGGGCTTATTTGATAAGAGAAAAGATGAGCCTTGCATTGTATATGAGAAGGATGGAGCTCTCATCTGTGAGATTGCTGATCCGGAGAATTTAATTAATGTTACGTCAATATAGACTAATTAATTACAACTTCAAACTGATTATTTTCGTAGTTGCATTATCTTTTATTGGATACTTCGCAATAGGCTCCGCCAAGCAGTCTGTACAGGACAGACAGTTATATGGAATTATCGTTGGAATCATTCTTATGATAATTGTTTCCTTGATTAATTATAACTGGTATGGGTACCTGAAATGGATACTGTATGGCGCTAATATAGCCTTCCTTATAGCGGTTCTTATAGCCGGTGTAGAGGTAAATGGATCGAAGAGATGGATTAATATCGGCTTCCAGTTTCAGCCTTCTGAGCTGGCCAAAATTCTGTTGATTTTGTTCTATTCACAGTTTATTATGAAGTATAAAGATAAGCTCAATACCTTTAAAATGCTTGTAACAATGATACTTTTACTGGTTGTCCCACTGTTGCTTGTATTTAAGGAGCCTGACCTTTCTACATCAATTATGATTGTCGTTACCTTCTGTGTAATGATATTCATTGGTGGACTGGATTACAGGTATGTATTCATAGTATTGGGCACTGTAATTCCTCTTGGAATTGTATTCTTCAGTATTATTATGCAGGAGGGACAGAGTGTTCTGCAGGGTTATCAGATTACTCGTATCCAGGCCTGGCTGAACCCAGAGAAGTACGCTGATTCGGCGGCTTACCAGCAGTTGAATTCTATAACAGCTATTTCATCAGGTATGTTAACTGGTAAGGGTCTAAATAATAATATTGTTGCATCAGTTAAAAATGGTAACTTTATTTCGGAGCCGCAGACAGACTTTATTTATGCTGTTATTGGTGAAGAGATGGGGTTCATTGGAGCAGCAGCTGTAATTATTCTGCTTACACTGATTGCTATAGAATGTATGAGAGTTGCCAGATTCTCACCGAATCTGTCAGGTGCAATTATTGCTAACGCAATGGGTGCACTAATTTCTATTCAGGGCTTTATGAATATTGCTGTTACGACAGGTCTTCTGCCAAATACAGGTATTCCGCTTCCTTTCGTTAGCTATGGATTAACATCGCTAGTGAGTCTCTATATTGGAATTGGGGTAGTTCTCAATGTAGGGTTACAGGGTGATAAACGCAAAAAGTCTACTATGGAAGAATAATTGGGAGGTTATAATATGAATATAGCTTTACTAGCTCATGATAACAGGAAGAAGCTTATGCAGAACTTCTGCATTGCCTATAGAGGCATACTTAGTAAGAACTCTTTGTATGCAACAGGAACTACTGGAAGATTGATTGAAGAAGTAACTAATCTTACTATACACAAGTTCCTTGCTGGACACCTTGGTGGTGAACAGCAGATTGGTGCTGAGATTGAGGCTAACTCAATTGACTTAGTTATTTTTCTTCGTGACCCACTTACACCTAAGAGTCACGAAGCTGATCCTAACAATATATTCAGATTATGTGATATTCACAATATTCCACTGGCAACTAATCTTGCCAGCGCTGAATTATTAATTAAATCCCTTGATCGAGGAGATCTTGAGTGGCGTGAGATTTACAAGTAAAAAGCGCAGATTATCTGCTTATATTTTGATAATTATATATGGAATGATAAATCTGACTGGCTGTGGTAAGAGTAATCTTATGATGGAATATAAGACCGTTAATACCATTACTACGTCTAATTCTGTAAGCAATAAGATTGAGCCCTTTGCTACTAATCTCTGTGTTGTTAATACCAATATTGACGGAGAGACAGGCTTCACTGTTGAGGAGCAGTCTCCAGCAGGTTTATTTGATGTTGCTCATAAGCAGGTACTATATGCCAAGGATGTTCATGAGCAGGTACATCCTGCATCCTTAACCAAGATTATGACAGCTCTGATTGCTCTTAAATATGGTAATACCGAGGATGTAATTAACTGTACCGCTGCGGTTGAAGACCTGGAATACGATGTATCCAAGGTAGGCTTACAGGCTGGCGACCAGCTCACAATGAATCAGGCTCTTCATGCTTTGCTTATAGACTCTGCTAATGATGCTGCCATAGCAATTGCTATTCATGTGGCTGGAAGCGAAGAAGAGTTCTGCAATATGATGAACAAAGAGGCTCAGTCACTGGGTGCAACCAATACCCATTTCTCTAATCCTCATGGTCTGACAGCAGATGATCATTATACAACAGCCTATGATCTGTATCTTATGACTAATGCTGCTATGCAGTATGAGCTCTTTAATGAGATTGTTCATATGGATTCCTATGAGACTGTCTATAATAACAGCCTTGGAGCAGAGAAGAAGATGGCCTTTAAGACCACTAATCTGTTCTTAAGAGGTGAGTATCAGGCCCCTGAGAAGGTTACTGTAATAGGTGGTAAAACTGGTACAACTAATGCTGCCGGTAACTGTCTTATTCTTATTGTTAAGGATACAGCTGGTAATCCATATATTGGTGTAATTATGAAGGCAACTGAGCGTACTATTGTTAACGAAGAGATGGCAAAAGTACTTCGTGAGATTAAGTAAATTCTTTGTAATTTTAAGCCAATATTTATTGTATTTTGCATATATATTATGTATAATTTTATCTATCAACAGAGCTTATGCTCTGATCAAGGAGGGTTACGCCAATGATACAGTTAATAGTAGGAGAAGAAGGTAAGGGCAAGACAAAGCATTTGTTAGAAAAGGTTAACACTGATGTGAAGGAAGCAACTGGTAACATCGTTTTCCTTGACAGAGGCAGCAAGCATATGTTCGAGCTCAATAATAAGGTTCGACTTATCAACGTTAGTGAATATGATTTCGCTAGCAATTCTGAATTTATTGGATTTATATACGGTATTATTTCTCAGGATCATGATTTACAGCAGATGTATATCGATGGACTTATGAAGTTAGCTAAGCTTAGTAAGGATTCTTTCGAAGATGTTGTTAAGAGACTTGGAGCAATCAGCGAGAAGTTTGGTTTTGATATCATCGTTAGCGCTTCAATCGATGCGAGCGAACTCAGCGACGATCTTAAGAAGTTAGTAATCGTTTCATTATAATTTGTAATTTTTATTTTGATAACAAAGCCTCGGGATTATATTCCGGGGCTTAAATTTAGATTGGAGATATTCATTTGGATAATGGAAATGTACGTAAGTACCGAAAACCACCAAATATTAATATCGGAATTATTGTATTCTTAGTAATACTCTTTTACATCATCGTAAGTACCTTCATGTACTTCACTTCAAAGCACATTATTGGTTATCAGGTTAAGGATGGTTCCTTATCCGTATCTAATGTTTACGAAGGTATTGCCCTGCGTGATGAGATTGTTGTTACCAGTACTGGTGCCGGCTATATCAACTACTATGCCCGTGAGGGTGAGAAGGTTGGTTCGGGTAATGTAGTATGTACACTGGATGAGTCTGGTGAACTTCAGGATCTTATGACCAAGTCCAGCGCTGATGGTGAGATGACACTTAGTGAACAGGATTTATCAGAGCTTAAGAACGAGATGATTAATTTCGTTTCATCCTTTAATAAGTCTAATTTCTCTACAGTTTATGACTTCAAGTTCAATATTGAAGGTGCAGTACTAAAGTATGCCAATAAAGCCTTACTTGAGAACCTAAATGAACTTAATTCCAGACATGGTGCAGGTCTCGTCAGCTATTGTACAGCTCCTGAGTCAGGTATAGTTGTATATTCCATAGATGGCTTCGAGGATAAGAAGGCACCAGAGGTTACAGAGGAATGGTTCGATAAGACGACTTATGAGAAGACTCAGCTTATTAACAATTCTATTGCTGATGTTGGTGATGTAATCTATAAGCTCTCTGATAATGAACGCTGGTCAATTATTATTCCTGTAGAGCGAGAGAGAGCAGAGGAACTTCTTGAAGAACAGTATGTAAGAGTTAAATTCCTGAAGAATCAGTATGAGTCCTGGGGAAAAGTTGAGATTATTGAGGGAACTGATGGTAATACCTATGTGCAGCTTAACTTCACTAATTCAATGTTTACCTTTGTAACTGACAGATACGTTGATGTTGAGCTTATTACTAATCAGCAGACAGGACTAAAGGTTCCTAATTCAGCTATTATTGAGAAGCAGTTCTACCTGATACCAACAGAGTATGTTACTAAGGGAAGCAACAGTAATACGGGTGTTCTTAAGGAGTCCTATGGAGAGGATGGAACAAGTTCTACAGAATTCATTCCTATCTCCATTTATGCTGAACGTGAAAATGAATACTATATTGATGATGAGAATCTTAAGGTAGGTGACAGGATAGATAAGCCTGACAGTATGGATGCATATACAATATCCAAAGTTGCCAACCTTACGGGTGTATATAGTATTAATAAGGGATATGCGGACTTCAAGCAGATCCAGGTGCTTAATAATAATGATGAATATTCTATTATTAAGTCTAATACAGATTATGGTCTTGTAGCCTATGACTACATAGTACTTGATGCAACAAGTGTAGAATCGGATGAGTTCATATATGATTAAAGATAATATTGCAAATGTACATAAGAATATAGAAGCAGCTGCTAAGAGAGCTAATCGCGATCTAAAGGACATTACTCTTATTGATGTAAGTAAGACTAAGCCTGTAGAAATGTTACAGGAAGCATATGATGCCGGAGAGAGAGACTTCGGCGAGAATAAGGTCCAGGAGATAATGGACAAATACGACAAGCTTCCTTCTGATATCAGATGGCATATGATTGGTCACCTTCAGACCAACAAGGTTAAGTATATTGCTGATAAGGTCTATATGATTCACAGCCTTGAGTCTGAGAAGCTTGCTGCAGAGATTAACAAACAGGCTGCCAAGGTAGGTCGTGTAATTCCAGTCCTTGTAGAAGTGAATATCGGTGATGAGGAATCTAAGTTCGGTATCGCTTATGGAGATGTGATTGATTTCGTAGAGAAGATTGCTCAATATCCTAATATTACAATTGAAGGCCTGATGACAGTTGCTCCATATACTCCAAATGCCGAAGATAACAGAGTTTTCTTCAAGCAGATGAAACAATTATCTGTTGACATAACGCAGAAAAACATTGATAATGTAAGAATGAATGTACTGTCAATGGGAATGACTGGAGACTATGAAGTTGCCATTGAAGAAGGTGCTAATTATGTTAGAGTTGGCACTGGTATATTTGGAGAGAGAAATTATTCAATTTAATATTTAAGGAGATATATTATGGGATTCATGGATTCTATTTTAGGTGGTCTTAAGCTTGAAGGTGATGAGGGCTTCGAGGATGATGGTTATCTTGATGAAGCAGATACTCCTGAAGAGATGACTAAGGTCGCTTCTAAGAGTGATACTGCCTCTGATGAGCCTCGTAAGGCAGCATTTGCTCCTAAGCCAGCTGCTAAGAGTAGAAAGTTAGGTAATGGTATGGAAGTATGCGTTATTAAGCCAACTAGCGTTGATGATGCCAGAGAGATTACAGAGACACTTCTGTCTAACAGAACTGTAGTACTTAATATGGAGGGTCTTGATGTAGATATAGCACAGAGAATTATTGATTTTACATCAGGTTCTACTTATGCTATTCATGGAAATCTTCAGAAGATTTCTCATTACATCTTTATCATTACTCCACAGAGTGTTGATATTTCAGGTGATTTTGCAACAATTATGAACGGATCATTTGATGTTCCACAGTTTTAACTAGTTAACTAATAGAACTTCCTACAGCCGTAGGAAGTTTTGTTTTATAAGGGAGAGAATATAGTGAATAGATTACAGGTTAAGACTCCTGATAAGAGAGACTATGAGATAGTCTTAGACAAGGGCTTTAATGGCCTTACAGCAGAGATTGAGAGACTTGAGCTTAAGGGAAGGAAGGCATTAGTTGTATCAGATACAATTGTTGCTCCATTATATCTTGATAAGCTGACTGAGGTCCTTAATGCATCTGATATCAAGGTAGAGAATATCATATTACCAGCAGGCGAAGAGTCTAAGAATCAGGATAATGCCATGAAGATTCAGAACCTTCTAATAGATGGTAATTATAAGAGAACTGATATTATGATTGCTCTTGGAGGCGGCGTTATTGGTGATATTTCAGGCTATGTGTCAAGCGTATACCACAGAGGCCTCATATTCATTCAGATACCTACTACATTACTATCTATGGTAGATAGCTCTGTAGGTGGCAAAAATGGTGTCGACTACAATGGTATTAAGAATGTACTTGGTACCTTCTATAACCCAGCACTTGTATATATGAATCTTGAGGTTCTTCAGACTCTTGATGAGAGACAGTTCTTTAATGGCTTCGCTGAAGCTATGAAGAGTGCAATTATTAAGGACGCCATTTACTATGAATGGCAGATTGAGAATATGTATGAGATCTGTGATAAGGACCTTGATACATTGGAAGAATTAGTTCTTAGGTCAATTACAATTAAGAAGAACGTGGTTGAGAAAGACTTCTATGATACCAAGGGAGAGAGAGCACTTCTTAACTTAGGCCATACAGTTGGACATGCCATTGAATCTGAGAAGATGGGAGTTCTTCTACACGGTGAGTGTGTAGCTCTGGGAACAGTAGCTGCTGCATATATTTCTTATAAGAAGCAAATGCTTTCTCTTGAGGAATATCTTGAGATCAGAGACATGTTCGTACCATTTAATCTTCCTATTACAGTAGATACCATTGATCTTGACAATGTTATTGGAAAAATTGCTAAAGATAAGAAGCAGGATAATCTCGGTCTCGCATTTGTTCTTCTTAAGAAGATTGGCAAGGCTGTTGTAGACAGAACAGTTACCAAGGATGAGATTATGGCATCGTTAAAGGAGCTTGAGTATACAGATGACTATGAATAAGAGAAAAATCGTTAGATTTATCATTGATATTATAATTATTGGCTTATTGGTAGCTGTTGATCAGTTCACCAAGATGCTTGCAGTTGCTGCTCTCAGGGATAAGCCAGCTATTAAGATTATTGACAGAGTCTTTGAACTCAGCTATTTGGAGAATCGAGGTGCAGCCTTTGGTATGCTCCAGAATCAGAAGATTTATTTTGTAATTATAGCTCTGATTATGTGCATTGTTGTCTGCTATATGCTGCTCAAGATGCCTCTTGAGACCAAATATTTCATTCTTAGAATGTGTATGGTATTAATTGGTGCAGGTGCAATTGGTAA
>DCIU01000124.1:0-3940 GCA_002317245.1 Lachnospiraceae bacterium UBA1718 | reverse complement strand
AATGTGGCGGATATTTATGTATCGGTATCCTGCGTTGTGCTTGCGATAGTAATCCTCTTTGTATATAAGGATGAGGAACTGAGTTTCGTTAGATTTAAGAAAGATAATAATGGAGAAGTTTAAGTTTTTAATTGACGAGGATTTGGAGGGCGTGAGACTGGATAAGACTATCGCAGATCTCACCGGCCCGCTGATTTCTCGTTCTTTTTTACAGAAATTAATAAAAGAAGGCGGCGTCTTAGTTAATGGAAGTCCTAAAAAAGCCAGTTATGCAGTTAAGGATGAGGATGAGATTGAATTCATAGTTCCTGATGCTGAAGAGGCAAGTATAGAGGCTGAAGACATTGCTCTTGATATTCTCTATGAAGACAATGATGTGATTGTTGTTAACAAGCCTAAGGGAATGGTTGTACATCCAGCTAACGGTCATTACAATGGAACACTGGTTAACGCTCTTATGTATCATTGCAAGGACTCCTTATCGGGTATTAACGGGGTATTAAGACCAGGTATTGTCCATAGAATAGATATGGATACCACAGGAAGTATTATCGCCTGCAAGAATGATGCAGCTCATATGTGTATTGCTAGAGCAGTTAAAAGACCATTCTATTGACAGAACTTACAGAGCTATATGCCATGGCGTCATAAAAGATGATGAGATTACTATTAATGCTCCCCTTGGCAGATCAGATAAAGACCGCAAGAAAATGGCGGTCAAAGAGGGCGGTAAGAGAGCCGTAACTCATGTTACTGTCTTAGAGCGCTTCAAGGATTATACCTATGTAGAATGCAAGTTGGAGACAGGTCGTACCCACCAGATCAGGGTTCATATGGCCCATATAGGCTTCCCACTTGTGGGAGATGAAGTATACTGCAACCGTAAGACTCATTTTAAGACAGATGGCCAGTGTCTACACGCTTATAAACTGGGCTTTATACATCCAACAACAGGCGAAAAAATAGAGACTATTGCGCCAATTCCGGAATATATGGGACAGATGCTAATCAAGCTCTCAATGTTGTAAAAATAGCTATTTTTGAGTATAATTAACTTATATTTCTGAAGAAATGGAGGGTTACATTATGAATACAATTATTACTATAGGCAGACAGTTTGGTTCCGCTGGAAAAGAGATTGGATCTAAGATTGCCGAGGAATGTGGAATACCATTTTACGATAAGGAATTATTGTCTCGTACAGCTAAGGAAAGTGGCTTCTGTGAGGAGATGATGGAGATTCATGATGAGCGCCCTACAAGCTCTTTCTTATATAATCTTGTAATGGATACATACTCATTTGGCTATAATGCATCATCCTTCGGTGATATGCCAATCAGCCACAAGATATTCCTTGCCCAGTTCGATACAATCAAGAAGATCGCTTCAGAGGGTCCATGTGTTATTGTTGGAAGATGTGCTGACTATGCCTTATCTGACTTCGATAATGTACTTAATATCTTCATCTATGGTGAAGAAGAGGCTAAGATTAAGAGAATCAGTGAGAAGTATAATGTGGATGCCAAGGCAGCTAAGGATATGATTAATAAGAAGGATAAGCAGCGTCAGAGCTACTATAATTATTATTCATCTAAGAAGTGGGGACGCGCTGACAGCTATGACCTGTGTATTAATAGTTCTAAGTTAGGAATTGAGGGTACTAAGAAGCTTGTTATTCAGGCTATCGAGGATTTCGAGAATAGATAGGATATAACCGGAATCAATGAATGGTTGGTTCCGGTTTTTGTATGTAATTATGATTGAAGTTACAGTTGATGCTGCTAATTCCAGACAGCGTGCGGACAAGTTCATAATAAGAAGCCTTCCTGGTGCTTCCAAGAGTCTTATATATAAGCAGATACGCAAGAAGAATATTACTCTTAATGGGACTAAGATGAATGGAAGCGAGATTCTGGAGACAGGTGATAAGCTTCAGTTCTATTTCTCTGATGAGACCTATCAGAAGTTCAAGGCAGATGTTGACTTATCTATATTTGATGAAGTTATAGAGCTTGCTAGCAGAGCTTATGATAGTGATATTAAAGGCATTGAGGTAATCTATGAGGATGATAACATTATCCTTATGAATAAGCCTTCGGGTGTGCTTAGTCAGTCTGCAGCAGGTAATGAGATTAGTCTTAATGAATGGTTGCTGGGATATCTTCTTGATACTAAGGCTATTAACAGACTTACACTCACTAACTTCAAACCTTCAGTCCTTAACAGACTTGATCGTAATACCAGCGGAATAGTAATAGGAAGTAAGTCTTTACTTGGGGCTAATGTAATTAGCAGTATGCTGAAGGACAGGAGTCTCCATAAGTATTACCTGACATATGTTACAGGTAATTTCAATGAGGACACAACCTTATCCGGCTACCATCATAAGGACCAGTTAAGTAATATGGCTACTATCAAGCAGGAGCTTGAGCCTAATGATAATCCAGCGGATTTCGACAGAATATTAACCAGATTTACCCCTGTAAGACATATTACTAATAACCGATTAGGCGATATAACCCTTCTTGAGGTTAAGCTGATTACAGGTAAAAGTCATCAGATCAGGGCTCATCTGGCATCGATAGGCAACCCAATACTGGGCGACCACAAATACGGAGACAAGAAGGTTAATCACTCACTTTTTTCCCTTAATATTCATAATCAGATGCTTCATGCATATAAGCTTGTTATGCCTGATAAAATGCCAGATGGTATGGAGAATCTTGAGGGCAGGGTCTACACGTGTAATCCACCTAAGGAATGGAGTAAGATAGATGGCAACCTGGAAGAGTAGAGGACTTAGAGGTTCTGTTCTCGAGGATATGATCAACAGAACCAATGATATATATGAAGAACAGGGACTGGCACTGATTCAGAAGATTCCTACACCTATTACACCAATAGATATGGATCACAAGACTAAGCAGATAACACTCGCTTACTTTGATAAGAAGAGTACAGTTGACTATATTGGTGCTATTCAGGGGATTCCTGTGTGCTTTGATGCCAAAGAATGCTCTATGCCCAGATTCTCGATTAATAACATTCATGAACATCAGGTTAATTTCATGAATAAATTCGAGGCCCAGGGTGGAATGGCTTTCTTACTAATTCATTTTACTGATGTGGATAGATTCTATTATCTGAGACTAAGCGAGCTTATGAACTTCTGGAACAGGTCTTTAGAGCCTGATGGAAGGAAGAGCTTCAGAATAGAAGAGCTTGATGAAGAATACTTCATAGAAGGCACTAATGGCCCTATAATCCCTTATCTCGACTATGTTCAGAAGGACATTAATTCAAGAGAAGGTTAGATTTGACATTAATCTGTTCATGTTATATAATTTCGTCTGTTAGCGAATTAGCATATTACCACGCTACTACGCTAAAGTGGACTGATTAATGAAGGAGATACAATGAATAAATTATTACACACCCCAGAAGGCGTAAGAGATATATACAATGGGGACTATATTAAAAAATTAGATACTGAGGAGAAGATTAGAAGTATCTTCTTAGGATATGGATACAAGGATATTCAGACACCTACTATTGAGTATATGAGATTATTCAATAGTGATATTGGAACTACACCTGGTAAGGACCTCTATAAGATGGAGGACCGTAATGGTGATACAATAGTTCTTCGTCCTGACTTCACTCCAGCTATTGCTAGATGTGCAGCCAAGTACTTCATGGAGGATGATAATACACTTCGTCTTACATATAAGGGCAATACATTCTCTCAGACTTCTAAGCTTCAGGGAAAGCTTCAGGAGACTACACAGATGGGTGTAGAAGTAATTGGAGATGGTTCTATTGAAGCTGATGCAGAGGTTATTAAGTTAGCTATTGAAGCTCTTAAGTCATCAGGTCTTAAGAAGTTCCAGATTACAATTAGTAATATTGCTTATTTCCAGGGATTATGTGATGAATTAGG
>DCIU01000007.1 GCA_002317245.1 Lachnospiraceae bacterium UBA1718 | reverse complement strand
CACTAGGAATATCACGTGTCAAGCATTTTTTAAGATTTTTTTAGAAAATATGATAGTTGCTAATGTTGGCAAAAGCCAACGGAGAAAGAGGGATTTGAACCCTCGCGCCGCGTTAACGACCTACACCCTTAGCAGGGGCGCCTCTTCAGCCTCTTGAGTATTTCTCCATATCTGAATAATAGCCACTACCAAATATTCAGTTAACGTCCTCAAACGTGACGCAAAAATTATTATATACACGTGAATATTAAAAGTCAATTAGTAATTTCGTCTTTTTTTACAATAAATTCTCCCTGTTTTTTGCATATCTGGCACAAGTATTTTTGCTCTTTATATATATATAGAAGAAACGCCTCAAAATATTGTGTTTTGCCATGGAAGATTTACTATATTTTGAATGTGTTTCTTCTATATATAATGTATGTTTATTTTGTATATTTTTAACAAAGTAATTTTTATAACCATAAAAAAATAATTCGTTTCCTTATATATAAAGGAAGAACATAGTTGCATACATTTTTCTCGCTTGTATACAATCTACTCTGTTGATATAATTATTAAATCCGCGTATACATTATGCGGAAATATATTTTATTGGGGGTCGTTATGAATAACGAATTCAAACCTTATGTTCCTGCGGACAAGGTCACACCAGAATTTACAGCTACTTCTATAGTACTTGGAGTAATACTAGCTGTTGTATTCGGTGCCGCTAATGCTTACCTTGGTCTCCGTGTAGGAATGACAGTATCCGCTTCTATTCCAGCAGCGGTAATTTCAATGGGAGTTATCCGTAAGATTCTTAAGAAGAATTCAATTCTTGAGAGTAATATGGTTCAGACAATCGGTTCTGCGGGTGAGTCACTCGCCGCAGGTGCCATCTTCACAATGCCAGCACTTTTCCTGTGGGCTAAGGAAGGTGTTATGGATCAGCCAAGTATTTTCACGGTTATGATCATCGCACTTGTTGGTGGTCTTCTTGGAGTTCTCTTCATGGTTCCACTTCGTAATGCGCTTATCGTTGAGGAGCATGGTGTTCTTCCTTATCCAGAAGGTACAGCTTGTGCTGAGGTTCTTCTGGCTGGCGAAGAGGGAGGCGCTGAGGCTTCTACAGTATTCATCGGTATGGGAATTGCCGCTGTATTCAAGTTCTTGGTTGATGGTATCAAGGTTGTGCCTGGTGTTATCACAGCTAAAATTGATGCGCTTAAGACAGAGTTCTCGGCTGAGGTTTATCCAGCCCTTGTTGGTGTTGGTTATATCTGTGGAATTAAGATTTCTACTTACATGTTCGTCGGTGGTATTCTTGGATGGTTCGTGCTGATTCCTGCAATCGTTCTCTTCGGTGGAGACACAATCATCTATCCTGGTGCTGATACTATTACTAATATGTACCTTGATGGCGGCGCAAGCGCTATTTGGTCTAAGTACATTCGTTACATTGGTGCTGGTTCTGTAGCAACAGCTGGTATTATCTCTCTTGTTAAGAGTCTTCCAACTATTGTTAAGGCTTTTATCGATGCAATTAAGGGCGTTAAGAATGCGGATAAGAGCTCTATCAGTCGTACATCTATCGATCTTGATATGAGATTTATCCTTGCAGCTATTGCTGTTCTTGCTCTTATTATCTGGTTCGTGCCAGCTGTACCTGTTGGATTCCTTGGTGCTATCATCATCGTAATCTTCGGTTTCTTCTTCGCAACAGTATCATCTCGTATGGTTGGTCTGGTTGGAAGTAGTAATAACCCTGTATCTGGTATGGCTATTGCGACTCTTCTTATTGCTACATACTGCCTGAAGCTTACAGGCGATGTTGGAGCTCACGGAATGCAGGGTGCAATCGCAATCGGTTCTATTATCTGTATTATCGCAGCTATGGCTGGTGATACATCACAGGACCTTAAGACTGGTTATATTCTTGGTGCAACACCTAAGAAGCAGCAGATCGGTGAGATCATCGGTGCTGTTATCTCAGCTCTTTCAATCGGTGGTGTTCTCATCCTTCTTGATAAGGCATGGGGATATGGTTCTGCAGAGCTTGCTGCTCCACAGGCTACACTCATGAAGATGATTGTTGAGGGTGTTATGAGCGGTGACCTTCCATGGGCACTGATCTTCATCGGAGCTTTCATCACAATAGTTATCGAGCTTCTTGGTATTCCATCCCTGGCTGTTGCTATTGGTCTCTATCTTCCACTTGAGCTCTCATCAACAATTATGGTTGGTGGTATTATCAGAGCTATCGTTGATAAGAAGACTGGTGCTAAGGAAGGCGATGCTGGTAAGGGAGTTCTCTTCTGTTCTGGTATGATTGCCGGAGAAGGTATCGTTGGTATCCTTCTTGCTATCCTTGCTGTTATCGGTGTTGATGCTGCAATCGACCTCTCAGGCGTTCTTGATACAGGTCTTATCGGTGGAATCGTAGTATTCGCACTTATGATTTACCTTGTTTATAGATATGCAATGCCATCTAAGAAGGAAAAATAATGGCAACTAAGAAACTGGCAGATAATTTTGTAGATTATATATATGCTAAAAATCCGTCTCTCGAATGGGAGACGGATTCAAATGGCAATGTGACTCTTCTCAAGGAAAACAAAGGGGTCTTCAACCTGCTTGCCCAGAAGCTCCTTGGCAAGCCCCGTGTATCCCAGATACACATGGAGGAAATGGGAAGCTTCATATGGCCATTAATAGATGGAAAGAAATCTGTTTATAAAATAGGTAAGTATGTTTCTGAGCATTTCGGAGATGATGCTGAACCGCTTTATGAACGCTTGTCAGTCTACATGAAGATGCTGGAAGATTATAAGTTTATTGTACGGAAATAGAATATTGCGTAGAATGAAACAGGGGGACGGGGTCAGAGTGTCACAAATGTGACACTCTGACCCCGTCCCCCTGTTTCATTCTGTATACTACTTACTCTTCGCAATATTCCTTTATTGCGGTCTCGTAGAGGTTGTTGCCGTCCTTGTCGATGATGACAATGCATGGGAAATCCTTCACCTCAAGCTTTCGGATTGCTTCGGCACCAAGATCTTCATAGGCTACAACTTCGCTGGCTGTGATTGCCTTGCTTAAGATGGCTCCTGCGCCACCGACTGCTGCGAAGTAGACGCAGCCGTTGCGAACTATGGCATCCATTACTTCTTTGGTACGCTTGCCCTTGCCAATCATTCCCTTGAGGCCAAGGTCAAGAAGCTTTGGTGCGTACTTATCCATGCGGCTGGCTGTTGTTGGTCCAGCTGATCCAATTGGTCTTCCTTCTCTTGCTGGCGAAGGTCCCATGTAGTAGATTACATTATCCTTAAGCTCGATTGGCAGTTCCTTGCCTTCCTTAAGGAGGTCGTCCATTCTCTTATGTGCAGCATCTCTTGCTACATAAATTGTTCCTGTTATATATACATAATCCCCACTTTTAAGTGATTCGATATCCGCTTTCATAAGTGGTGCTGTTATATGTCTGTCCATTTGATTCTCCTT
>DCIU01000088.1 GCA_002317245.1 Lachnospiraceae bacterium UBA1718 | reverse complement strand
GCTAACTCGGGAAGTTATATCAATTCTCTTGTCCTTGATCCGGGTAAGCTTAATATTGTTATGCTTCATGGACAGGAGGCAGAGAGCACTGTCAAGGATAAGGCGGAGATTATTAACCTTAAGGAGCTTAAGAATAAGAATATCGATTATCTGGCTCTTGGTCACATTCATAGTTATAAGGAGGCACCAATCGATGGCAGAGGTGTCTACTGCTATCCGGGATGCCTTGAAGGAAGAGGATTCGATGAACTTGGTACCCACGGCTTCGTGCTTCTTGATGTGGATGGAGACAGTCACAGAATAGACAGGAAGTTCATTCAGTTTGCTGACAGGCAGCTACGTCAGCTGGATGTGGATATTACTGATATATCTACTACAGGTCAGATTATTGAGAGAATTGATCGAATGATGGAATCATATCCTGTTGGCAGCAGGAATCTATTGAAGATTGTTCTTACAGGTAATGTTGATATTGAATGCGAGAAGGATACAGATTACATCCTTAAGCATTATGAGCCATTGTTCTACTTTGTTAAGATTGACGATGAATCCAAGCTTAAGATCAATATCGATGACTACAAGTACGATGAATCTCTTAAGGGAGAGTTCGTTCGTACAGTTATGGCTAGTACAGATAAGGGGCTTACAGATGCGGAGAAGGCATCAATTATTAGAGTTGGATTGCAGGCTATTGCCGGAGAGGAGATAGACTGATGAGACTAATAAGTATTCATGTTAATAATTTCGGTAGACTAAGTGACTTCACATACGACTTCGATGAGAAGCTCAATCATATATCAGGTGCTAATGGATGGGGCAAGTCTACAATGGCCGCATTCATCAGAGTTATGTTCTATGGCTTCGAGGGTGAAGGCAAGAGAGGTATCCTTGAGAACGAGCGTAAGAGATGGGAGCCATGGCAGGGCGGAGTATATGGTGGAAGCCTTACATTTACTGAGGATGGAAGGACCTATACTGTAACAAGAACCTTCAAGAGCAAAGCGGCTGAGGATACATTTGAGCTAAGGAATGCAGATACTAATCTTGTATCTGACGATTATTCAAGCAGGCTGGGTGAAGAACTCTTCGGCGTCAATGCTGAGTCATATATGAGAACAGCTTTCATCGGCCAGAACGATGTAGTTACTAATACTACAGATGGTATTAATGCCAAGATCGGTAATATTGCAGATAGTACTAATGATCTGGACTGCTTCGAGAAGGCCAGCGAGAGACTTGCGGGAATGCTTAATAACCTCTCACCTAAGAGGTCTACAGGTAGTATAAGCAGACTTAAAGCTGACGTCACAAGACTACAGACTGATGTACGGAATGGTTCAGCTATAATAGACTCAATGCACAGATTAGATGATTCTATTGTAGAGAGACAGGCTGCCCTCGAGACACTGTCTGCTGAGAGAAATGTACTTATCACTAAGCAGAAGGCTATCAGTGAATTTAAGGATATACAGGCAGATAAAGAAGTATATGCAAGCATATGCGAAGCCTATGAAGATAGGAAGAGCCTGGCAGTAGCTAAGAGAGGAGAGTTCTCTGATAAGCTTCCTACAGAGGAAGAGATTAATATCAAGCTTGAAGAAGCTGCAGGCGCTGCAGGGCTTAAGGGCACAATAGATATGTACAAGCTTAGCAGCGAAGAGGAGTCTGAGCTTGCAAGATTAGGTGCAAGATATGAGGATGCTTCCAAGGACGTATCTGAGAATGCTGAACTGGTGCGCAGATGGAGAATTAGAGAGAGCAGAGCTCTTAACGAATCTGGACGCCAGGCAGACCTTAAGATTATGCAGAACGAGCTGGATGCAATTAAGCGCGAGAAGAAGACTCTTCCGGGGCTGGCTATTGTTGGACTGGTGTTAATAATTGCTGCGATGGCTATTGCAGTATCGTCCCTCCTTATTCTGCCATCAATCATGCTTATCAGAATAGGTGTAGGAGCCGCTGCGGTAGTAATGATTGTTGGAATCCTTCTTACGATACTTAAGCTACGTGCACATACTGCAGATATAGATGAGAGAATTAAGAGACAGACTAATCTTATGGATGAACTAGAGCAGGAGATTGCTGAGGACATCAGAGCTCGTAACGAGGTTGATGGTGCACTTACGGACTATCTTAGGAGATATGGCATGGCATTCAACCAGGCAACTCTTGTAGAGGATATGGAGCGTATTCAGAAGGAGATTATCAGGCTCGATGACCTTGAGGTTAAGAGGGGGAACTTCGATGAAGCTTGTGAGAAGCATTCAGACATACTTAAGAGGGTGGATGACTATATTATATCTCTGGGCAAGGTTCCTGAAGATAACAGACAGTCACAGCTTAATAAGATGCTCCTTGATCTTCGATCATTAGTTGATGCAGATAAGCAGGCAGAGGCTGCTTATAATAAGAAGTCTGATTATGAAGCTAATCATGATTTAGACAGAATAATGAAAGCTAAGCTGCCTGAGGATATGCCTGAACTTGGTGAGATTACTGCTATGATTGCTGAGGTTAATACAGGAATTGATAAGCTTAATGCGGAGCTTAATAATCTGAACAGACAGCATGAGGATCTTCAGGAGAAGCTAGACGAGTGGGAAGAGAACAGAGAGACTCTTGCTGCCAAAGAGAAGCAGCTTCTTGATATGAAGAAGAAGTATGAGAGAATAGATGCTGCTAAGAAGTACCTTACAGAGGCCAAGGAGACAATGACTGCCAAATACATGGATCCTCTGATTAAGGGATTTGGTAAGTACTATGGCGCCATAACGGGAGCTGATGCGGCAGAATATCGAATAGATGCCAATACAAATCTTAGCATTGAAGCTTCGGGCCTTCAGAGAGATACAAGGTTTTTAAGTACAGGATATCAGGACCTTATCGGATTCTGTATGAGACTCTCACTTATTGATGCAATGTATGAAGAAGAAAAGCCTATGCTGATTTTAGATGATCCATTTGTTAATCTGGATACACCTAGAATGGCATCAGCAGAGGCTTTGCTTAATATCCTATCGAAGGATTATCAGTTATTGTATTTTACATGTCATTAATCAGAGGAATCCGCCGTCAAGACCGATTATCTGACCAGTTAAATAAGGAGTGGTAGTGGCTAGGTTCACTACCACTTCTGCTACTTCTGAAGGAGAAGCGAATCTGCCTACAGGAATCTCATCGATGATTGCCTGGTTCTCCTCATCGGAGAAGCATTTATTCATATCTGTCTCAATTACTCCGCAGGCAATTGCATTAACTGCAATTCCAGATGGAGCCAGCTCCTTGGCCAGGGCCCTTGTGAAGGAATTCATCCCACCCTTACTGGCTGAATAGGCCACTTCCATTGATGCCCCAACACTTCCCCACATAGAAGAAATATTGATGATTCGTCCAGACTTGTTAGGAAGCATAAGCTTAATTGCCTGGCGGGAGGTATAGAAGATGGAATTAAGGTTAGTTGCCATAACCTTGTCCCATTCCTCGTCGGTCATGTCCTGAAGAAGGCCTATATAGGCTATTCCGGCGTTGTTAACGAGTAGATCCAGAGAAGTCATATCAGAGAAAATACTATTAACGAATGAAGAATTACCGATGTCACCCTGATAACAGTTAACAGTGATATGGAATTCATTCTGCAACTCAGCAGAGAGGTCATTTAATTTAGAGATATTATTCTGACATACAAGTGTAAGGTCGAAACCTGCGGCTGCAAGCTCTCTTGCAATAGCTGCACCTATACCTCTTGAGGCGCCAGTTACTAAAGCGTGTTTGTTCATATGTATATACCACCTATGGTTTATTTACCTAATGAATTGTAGCATGGAGACTGTGATTAGTAAAATGTATATAGATAAGGCAGTAAAAGGCTATAAAAGTAGAATGAAAAAGCGTAAAATATAGTAGAAACTAATTATTCAATGGAGGCAAAATGAGAGACTTAGTTATTATCGGAGCAGGCCCTGCTGGCCTTACCGCAGGCATATATGGAAAAAGAGCAGGCCTTGATACATTAATTATAGATGAGAGCTGTGTAGGTGGTGGACAGGTATTAACGACATATGAAGTTGATAATTATCCTGGTTTGCCTGGAATATCAGGAATGGAGCTTGGTAGTAAGCTTAAGGAACATGCTGAGAGCGCTGGGGTTGAATTCATGGCTGCAGAGCTTAGAGGTATTGAAGTAGAGGGCGATATTAAGACTCTTCTTACTGATGGCGAGATAGTCGAATGCAGAGCTCTTATAATTGCAACAGGAGCAGTTCATAACCATCTTGGCATTCCAGGAGAGGAAGAACTTGCTGGAATGGGCGTATCATATTGCGCTACCTGCGATGGAGCCTTCTTCAGAAACAGGGTAACGGCTGTAATTGGTGGTGGTGATGTAGCCTTAGAGGATGCATTGTTCTTAGCCAGAGGATGCAGTAAGGTATATATTATTCATAGAAGAGATGAGTTCAGAGGTGCCGCTAAGCTTGTTAAGGCTGTAGAGGAGGCTCCTAACATTGAAATAATATATGATACCGTTGCTACCAGGGTTAATGGTGATGACCAGGTGGAGAGCCTTGATATTAAGAATGTTAAGACGGACCTGGTAAGCAGTCTCGATGTTGATGGTGTATTCATCGCAGTTGGTACACATCCTACATGTGA
>DCIU01000025.1:3013-10028 GCA_002317245.1 Lachnospiraceae bacterium UBA1718 | reverse complement strand
AGCATAGCCGCCGTCTTAAGTAAGGCCACCTGGGTCTTGCCGTCTGTAATCTTACCAGCCATTACATCGGCCACAAGTTCATCAAGAGGAATCTCCTCGATATTGAGGAATTCATCCTCATCAAGCTCCTGGCTGCCCTTATGAAGGCCACGGCAGAGATAAATAGTGATTCTCTCATCAGAATAAGCCATAACAGGCTCGTAATCCCCAATCACTTCCCAGGAATCGGCAGTGATGCCAGTCTCCTCGCGGAGCTCTCTCTTGGCTGCCTCCAGCCTGTCCTCTTCATAGCTGTCTAACTTACCTGCAGGAATCTCAGTTACTACACGTCTAACGGGATATCTGTACTGACGCTCAATAATAACCTTATTATCATCCGTCAGTGCCACCATAGCCACCGCACCAACATGCTTGATATACTCTCTTCCTGACTCCTCACCATTAGGCAGGATGATACGGTCCTTATAGAGCTTTAAGAAGTTGCCGTCATAGACCATCTCACTGGTCTTGGTATTCTCTGTCAGATCATTATATTTGTTCATATACTCCCCTATTCTTCCATTATTACCAGTTCCTTAGGAAGGAACTGTTCAAGCATGCCCTCAAGGTCAGCTCCCTTAACAGGCTTACTTAAGTATCCGTCAAAACCGATTGCCCTGTATTCTTCTTCCACACCACTAATGGCATTAGCAGTGAGTACGACCACCTTGGTATCCTTATTAAGGCCTTCTTCCCTAATCATTCTGAAGGTCTCAACGCCATCAGGATATGGCATCATATGGTCCATAAGAATCAAATCGTACTTAATATTCTTACACATCTCATAGGCTTCCATTCCCTTGGTAGCACTGTCAATCATAACCTTGGTGTTTTTAAGAAGTCCCGTTACAACCATGATATTAAGTTCAACATCGTCGACTACCAGAATCTTGGCATCTGGTGCAGTGAAGGTTACCTTATACTTCTCTTTCATCTCAGCCGTGCTTGCGCCAAGCTTACCAGAAGGTTTGTTATCAAGTACTCTCTGAGGAATAGACACTGTAAAGTTCGAACCCTTGCCTACCTCACTGGTAACTGTAATAGAGCCCTGCATCATCTCCACAATCTGCTTGGTGATTGCAAGTCCTAAGCCAGTTCCCTCGATGTTACGGTTATGCTCCATATCTACTCTCTGGAAGGAGTCGAAGAGCACCTTCTGATTCTCCTCAGAGATACCTATTCCCGTATCAGATATCTCCATTACAAGGCTAATATTGTCATCATCTATGCGCTCGAATCTGATAACCGTATTAACCGAACCTTCCTTGGTATACTTAATAGCATTAGACAGAATATTCGACAGCACCTGCCTGATTCTCTTCTCATCCCCAAGAAGAACCGCTGGTATCTCTTCATCGAACTTAATACCGAACCTAAGTCCCTTATCTGTTGCCCTTCTTCTAAGCATCATATAAGTGTCCTTAATCATGTTCTTAGGACCATATTCATTATCAATAAGCTCCATCTTACCAGCTTCGATCTTGGAGAAATCAAGAATATCATTAATAAGGTCAAGAAGAGCTCCTCCTGATGCCTTGATATTCTCTGCGTAGGATAAGATATCCTTGTCCTCGCATTCCCTGAGGATCATCTCGTTCATACCAAGCACGGCATTAATAGGGGTTCTGATCTCATGAGACATGTTGGCAAGGAAGGTACTCTTGTACTCGCTGGCTTTATCAGCCGCCTCTCTGGCCTCCTTGAGTTCATTCATCATCCTGGTCTCTTCGGTAATATCCTCAATCAGGAAAAATGATCCGAGATTATGTTCCTTGGCATCGATAAGTGGCTCAAGTCTGATACGGAAATTGCTCCCAACATTATTCTCATAATATATAACAGCCTGACTAACATCTGTCCTGGACACCTCAATCAGTCTATCATAAGAAGAAGCACTATGGTCACCTGCAATTACTCTGTCAAGCTCGTCTGCAAAGTTTCTCTTAACAAACTCATTATAGTATGCACAGTTACCATCAATATCAAAGAGGATAAGCCCCTCATCCATATCATCAACAGCATGGCTCATCATACGGTTACGAAGTCTGCCTGGCGTATAAATGATAGTCATGAAATACAGAGTCGCTCCAGCGATTGCATAAAGCAGAACGGACCAGTCCAGATACATATTCAGAATAATGTACATATAGTTAAGCACTATAAGCAGTCCGAATACGGTCAGAACTATGGCATATCGGAATCTATAGTAGCTGTGAGACTTGATCATCTTACTAATTACAAATATGACTCCGGCCCCAATTACAATATAGTCCAATATCAGGTGTGAATTATAGAGGCTGGTTGCTCTGGCCAGATAGTATAAGGTCCCCTCATTATCCAATGCTGTATACACACTGAACTCATGCTTAAATACCAGATTGAGAATCAGTGATATAGAGTCAGCAAAGAGTAGTAAGGCTACCAGCCTGTGCAACTTGTTAAACAAATTATTGTGGTCAGTATACTTAAGGCAGAAAGACCACAGGTAGAAGGATACCCAGTCCATGGAAACATAGAAGAGAATATATGATACCTCTGCGAATATCATTCCACCAGACAGCGCAATCATGGAATTGGATATTACTGTCATGGCTGCCGCCATCATCAGTCTTCTAAGTATTTTTACAAAGTTGAACTGATAGTGATGGATTCTAAGTATGCATCCATTTAGAACAAGCACAGATATTAAGTTGACAATAGCAAATACTATCTTGGTAACCATATGTATTATCTTACCATATCCTTTTTAATCCACTGTTTCTTAAGCGGAGTGTAGAATTTCATAGCCTTCATCAGGTCTTTAAGGCTCCACCAGCTGAGGCCTCTGAAACCACCATAGATGTCTCTACCTGCACTACCCTGTAGGTGGCGCTTAACTTCTCGTCCTTCTAAGTCAAATACTTCCAGAAGGCTGTCTGATGAAACTGATATCTTATCCTTACCTTTTTCATCCTTACCGTTCTTCTTGTATGTACGGTTATAGACATTGAATGGATCCTTTATCAGAACATACCAGTCCTCACCCTGTCTCTTGAGGTCCAGGGCTGTCACAAAGTGATTAATAGAAATTGACATAGCTCCGCCAGTCCTTAATACCTCAACAAAGTCACTAACAAATGAAAGCTCTCCCCCATAGGCTATTTTGTCAGTTCTATACTTCATCATAGATGCCAGTCGTTGCTCCAATTTTTCATCATCAATTTCAGGTAGTGTCAGCCTCTGATCATTTGCCTCAAATCTCTGATTTACAGACTGGTTAACTGTAGCTTCAAAGTCCATTACAGGATTCTCTGACATAGTCATCATCTCGTCAAGCATCTGATTTATATTATTGAAACTAAATTCATCTGTATCTATTCCGTTCTCTGCAGGTATAACCTCACGTCCTGTAAGCACTGCATCAAGATTGTCATGATACCTCTTAAGGGATTTCTTCTCCATTTCTTCCAGATCAATGAGACCCGGCCATGGCTGGCCATTAGCATTAATGTCATACACCTCATGATACAACTTATTATCATCGAAAACATAATAATTTATTTCTGTCTGCTCATCCCAGTTGTCGGCAAGCTTTATTCCGGTCCTTGCGGAGAAGTTCTCGATGGCATCCCGATACGGAAGACCATTCCTAATACAATTCTTCTTAAATTGCATAAGTTTTGTACCGACTACCATCTTAACTTCATGGCAGATTGCCTCCATTTTTAGGTCAACAGAGTTAATATCCGAAACCTTAATCTCGGTTTCAGGAAACTCGTAACGCATTTTCTTAAAGATGTAGTTAGGAATTCCACATGACAATCTCTCCCAGATACCACTATTTTCTATCTCTCTACTGTATTCGTTGACACTGGTCTGCCTTTCTTTCATAAGAGTATTAATGTCTCTTTTTTTATAATCGGATATATTGGCCATTGCCGTGCCTGACAAGTGAGCCATGGCAATATTACATGCTCCACCCGTCAGCTCCTTCTCAAGGTCAGTAAGGTACCCCTTTTCATCTACCTTGGCCGCACCCTTCATATTGAAGCCTGCTGCTGCATATGCCTTCTCAATAAGCTGTGGCCATACGCAGTCCGAAGCGTTACCATCCCCAGTTTCATAGTGCTTACGCAACTTGAAGAAGGAGGGCTTCATAACGACTGTTGGCGTCTCAAAGTCGGACAGCTTAGTCATCCTGTTTCCGTCTTCGTCATAGGCCTCGTAGAGTCTGACCAGAACATTGCCGTCACCATAGTCATAGAACATAGACTGAACGGCATCAGGATCTACTGCAACTAAGGTTGTCATTGCAGCCACAAGATAGCAGTCGCCAATAGTACTCTGCTTAACATCATTAATATTGGGAGTATGTGTGAACAGCGGAATATTAGCTATATTGCTCTCATCCATATTGCCCGCTATGCCAGTATCCTGGATTATTGTTGCCAGATTTTCATTAAGCTCGTTAAAAACCTCATCACTTATTTTTTCTCTTAATTTACCGCGTCCAAGAGTCTGTATTGGCTGTAAGATACTATCCATATATGCAAGATATGGGTCGAAGGCATCTCCGCCTATGATGTTCTTCTCTTCGCTAACAAATTCCCTCATCTCCTGCATCTTATCAATGTATGCCATCTCCATCTCAGTTGTATCGGCATTGACGATACCTCTGATATCTGCATACATTCCAGCTGCCTCAACAAAGGTCTTTAAGAATTCACAGGAACTATCAAGCTCTGCCCTATTCTCTACAGGGTTAAGCAGTTCCTCTGGCACTCCCTGATTAAGAGTATTCCTCAGGTTAATCTTAACTGGATCCGCGAAGTACCTATCCAGAATAACCGGTGGTGCAGCATCCAGACCATTCTTATCTGTTCTAAATCCAACTGGCTTATCAGTTCCAATATCCGTTAAGAGCTTAGGGAATTTATTAAAGAGAGTCTTGCACTTATCATACATTTCACGGCCATGGTCTGCAGTCCTCTTATTCCTGAACCACTGGCTAAGCTTCTTCATAGGGTAGCCAAAAAAGTCCAGCCAGCTATTATTACTGCCCTCTCTCTTGTAACTTAAGTCTTTTAAGAGAGTCATTCTGCTTCTATGTGCCTGTATTTCACCCTGCCTTCTATCTTCGACATTCTCTTCGTTTAATATCTCTTCATCTGTCTTATCGCTATCCACCAGACCAAGAGCCGCATAAGCTCTCACTACGTTTCCCATGCCAATCTGAATTGTTATTTCCTCACGTAACTGTATGTTACCCGCATAAGAAAGCTCCTCATTCAGTCTCTTTGAATAGTAGTCATTAGTAACCAGAGTCTTTCTTTCCTTATAATATCTGCTAAGGGCTGAGGCCTGGATATTCTTCTCCATAAGTGCAGCCCTGTTCTCTTCCGGCATAGCGGTCCAGTAGTCAGGATTAGCTGACAGTATGGTAATAATAGCCTCAGATGACTGAATCATCTGTTCAAGACGCAGTGACTCCTTGGCAAACATCTCCTCAGTAGAGAAATCATAATCAAAGTTCAGATTGACATAGGCAGATACCATTCTGTCAAGAGCTGCAAATCTATCGGCATCGTCGCCGTAATATCCTTCAAATGCCGCCTTATCAATCTCAAGCTTATTAATGGCACAAGCGTTGATTAATATGTCTTCATCAACAAATTCCGATTCTCCCCTGAATCTTGTACTGCCTGCAATCACTCTCTTATAGGCACTGCTCTTTTTAAAGCTTTTAACCTTTTCCTCGCGAAGCCTTGCAAGTTCAGCTTCTGCTTCTTCACAAAGCTTTTTGTTCTTAAGCTTTTGGCCTATCTGGCCCTTTTTATCCTTTATGGCCTTGTCACGTTCTCCATCACTTATTTTTTCAGCAAAGGTCTCACCGTACATATTTCTGCCAACTGACTCCTTGAGTTCAGCTAAGTGCATTCCTCCACGCACTTCATTAACCTTCTGCTCGAATCTCTTAGCATAGGACTGGTCTCCGCCAGCCATGAAGGCCTCTCTTGATAAATCTACCTTCCTGTCATCTTCTGTAATATGCGCCGGGGCATTGGATACTTCTGTTCTCTGTAATTTAATCTCGTCTCTTGCCATAATTTAATACCTCTTATTTATCCTTACTCTTCACTGGTATCTGTGCCAGAACAACACCTGCAAATACCAGCAGTGCTCCAATTATTTCCTTACCAGACATTACCTGATGTAATATTATCCACCCCGCCAATGCAGCGAATACACTCTCTAATGACATTAAGAGAGAGGCTAATGTCGGCTCTAAATTCTTCTGCCCTACAATCTGAAGTGTATACGCCACTCCACTGGACATGAAACCCGCATACAGAATCGGCACCGTTGCCGCCATAATTCCAGACATTGTAGGCTTCTCAAATATAATCATTCCCACTGCACCAACTACTGCGCTCACAGCGAACTGAACGGAGCTCATGGCAACAGGATTAACGCGATCTACAAAATAGTCAATACTTAAGATTTGCATAGAAAACAAAGCCGCACAGGCTAATATCATAAGATCACCCTTATTAATCTCAGGCTTTCCCTGTATGCTCATTATATAGAATCCCACCACAGCTATAATGGCGCTTATCCATTCATTTACTCCCACCTTTTTCTTTAAGAAAATACTTAAGAAGGGAACAAGAATAATATAGAGGGCTGTAATGAATCCGGCCTTGCCAACTGTAGTCTCACATATACCATACTGCTGTAAAAGTGATGCACTAACTAAGAAGACGCCGCAGCATATACCACCAATGATGGTTGTCTTCCTTACCTCTGGCCTGGACATTGCAGTGAGAGGAACTGGATCTTCCAATCCAGCATCAATATTCTTCTTCTCTTCTGTTTTGGTTAAGAAAATGATAAGTGGAATCAGTACCAATGAACCAATAATGTTCCTTACGCATATGAAGGTCCATGGACCAACATAATCCATGCCCACACTCTGTGCCACGAAGGCGGTACCCCA
>DCIU01000025.1:2498-2900 GCA_002317245.1 Lachnospiraceae bacterium UBA1718 | reverse complement strand
AAAAGCAGGGATTTAAATTAGTTAGTATAAACTTGCAATTACTTCTACTTCGCAGAGTACATCCTTAGGAAGCTGCTTAACTGCTACACAGCTTCTTGCTGGCTTGTTAGGGAAGTACTTCTCATATACTGCATTGAATGCAGCGAAGTCTGCCATCTCTGCAAGGAAACAGGTTGTCTTAACGACATTCTCATAGCCACATCCAGCCTCAGTTAAGATGGCGCCGATATTCTTCATAACCTGTGTGGTCTGATCTTCAATGGTAGTTGCCTCTACATTGCCTGTCTCAGGATTGATAGCAATCTGTCCTGATGAGAATAACATCTTGTTGGCAATAATACCCTGTGAATATGGTCCAATAGCTGCTGGTGCCTTATCTGTAGATACTTTCTTAATCATATA
>DCIU01000025.1:1611-2423 GCA_002317245.1 Lachnospiraceae bacterium UBA1718 | reverse complement strand
CTTGTCTTAACGTAGTGGATACCCTCTGCAGAAGCCTTAGCTGCTGCAATAGTAGTAACATAAGGAACTCTTGCCTTGATAGCAGCCTTACGTAAGTAGCTGTCATCATCCTTGCTGGCCTTACCAACTGGTGAATTGATTACGATATCAATCTCGCCATTTGTAATCATGTCGTAGATGTTAGGACGTCCCTCCTGAAGCTTCTTAACCATAGTAGCAGATACACCTGCTGCAGAGATTGTCTTGTATGTACCCTCTGTAGCAAGAATCTTGAAGCCATCTGCCTCGAAGGACTTAGCAACTTCAATAACCTCATCCTTATCCTTCTGATTAACAGAGATAAGAACTGTTCCTGATAATGGAAGCTTAGACTGAATAGCCTCCTGAGCCTTGTAGAATGCCTCGCCGTATGAGCTTGACAGACCAAGTACCTCACCAGTTGAACGCATCTCAGGTCCAAGAAGAGGGTCAACCTCTGGGAACATATTGAATGGGAATGCTGCTTCCTTAACACCGTAGTTAGGAATATCCTTCTCTGTAAGTGTAGGAACTGGGCTCTCCTTGCCAGTAATCTCAGAAGTAATAATCTGAGTAGCAAGTGGTACCATTCTGATGTTACATACCTTAGATACAAGTGGTACAGTACGAGATGCTCTTGGATTAGCCTCAAGCACGAATACCTTACCATTCTCAATAGCATACTGCATATTCATAAGACCCTGAACATGCATCTCTTCTGCAATCTTTCTTGTGTACTCCTTAATTGTCTCAAGGTTCTCTGGAGTGATGTGTACTGAAGGAATGATACAAGC
>DCIU01000025.1:0-1513 GCA_002317245.1 Lachnospiraceae bacterium UBA1718 | reverse complement strand
GCCTCACACTCAAGAGCGTGATTTAAGAATCTGTCAATAAGGATTGGTCTGTCTGGAGTAACGCCAACTGCTGCTGCCATATACTCTCTAAGAGTAGCATCATCATATACTACTTCCATTCCACGACCACCAAGTACGTATGAAGGACGAACCATTACTGGATATCCGATTCTGCCTGCGATCTCAAGAGCCTCATCCACGTTAACAGCCATTCCTGACTCTGGCATAGGAATCTCTAACTTATCCATCATCTCACGGAAGAGATCTCTGTCCTCAGCAAGATCGATAACTGCTGGAGATGTACCAAGGATCTTAACACCGTTCTTCTCAAGATCTGCCGCAAGGTTAAGTGGAGTCTGTCCACCGAACTGTGCGATAACACCAAGTGGCTTCTCCTTATTGTATATGCTAAGTACATCCTCAAGTGTCAGTGGCTCGAAGTAGAGCTTATCAGATGTATCATAGTCTGTTGAAACTGTCTCAGGGTTGCAGTTAACAATGATTGTCTCGAAGCCAAGTCTCTTAAGCTCCATAGCTGCGTGTACACAGCAGTAGTCGAACTCGATACCCTGACCAATTCTGTTAGGACCGCCACCTAAGATCATAATCTTCTTATTATCAGTTGATGGACTCTCATCCTTCTCAATATTGTAGCTTGAGTAGTAGTAAGCGCTGTCCTGTGTTCCTGATACATGAACGCCTTCCCATGCTTCCTCAAGGCCAATCTCAGCTCTCTTAGCGCGGATATCATCTTCCTTAACACCAAGAATCTGGCTTAAGTACTTATCTGAGAATCCGTCCTTCTTAGCCTTAATAAGGTCAGCATCAGCTGGAACAGCACCCTTGCTTGTAGCCATAAGTGCTTCCTCTTCCTCAACTAACTCCTTCATCTGCTCGATGAAGTATGTCTTAACCTTAGTAAGCTCGAAGATCTCTTCTACGCTAGCGCCCTTTCTAAGTGCCTCATACATAAGGAAGTGACGCTCACTTGATGGCTCTACTAACTTGCTAAGAAGTTCTTCCTTGGTAAGAGTGTCAAAGTTCTTAGCATGGCCAAGACCGTAACGACCTGTCTCAAGTGATCTGATAGCCTTCTGGAAGGCTTCCTTATATGTCTTACCGATACTCATTACTTCACCAACGGCGCGCATCTGAGTACCAAGCTTATCCTCAACACCCTTGAACTTCTCGAAAGCCCAACGAGCGAACTTAATTACTACGTAATCTCCGTCTGGAACGTACTTATCAAGTGTTCCGTACTTACCACATGGAATATCCTTAAGTGTAAGTCCTGTTGCAAGCATTGCTGATACAAGAGCAATTGGGAAACCAGTTGCCTTGGAAGCAAGAGCAGAAGAACGTGATGTACGAGGATTGATCTCGATAACGATTACTCTTCCATCCTTAGGATTTCTAGCGAACTGTACGTTAGTACCACCAATTACCTGTACCTTGTCAACGATTGAGTATGCCTGTCTCTGGAGTTCTTTCTGAACATCCTCAGAGATTGTAA
>DCIU01000139.1 GCA_002317245.1 Lachnospiraceae bacterium UBA1718 | reverse complement strand
CAATACCAAGATCTGAAAGCTTTGTAGATCCAGTTACATCTGCAGGGCTCTCAATCTTATTACCTGTATGGTAACCAGCCTTAGCCATGCTCTTAATCTCAAGTTCCTGTACACAGTTAGGTGCCTTATTACCTGTTACAACTGTAACTGCCGAATTGCTGGCCTTAGTAGTCTTCTTAATATAGTCTGACTGAAGTCTTGTATTACTAAGTGTCTTGCTATAGAAGCTATAGATCTTAGAGTTAAGGCTCTTCCAGGCATCCTGTGTCCAGGACAGCTTCTTCTGTTCCTTCTCCAAGTTAGTCTTCTTAGTTGATTTCGCTTTAACTAATTCTGTTACGATAGAATCTGTATCGAGTCCAGAATTCATTCCTGATAATCTAATTGCCATGGGACCTCCTATCTCTTCTCATCAACGAGAAGTCCTGCCATCTCCCACACTCTTGTAATCATATCGAGTGTCTTCTCTGGTGGAAGCTCCTTGATTGTCTTATGAGTCTCCTTATCAACAATCTTGATAGTTACACGGTTAGTTCCTTCATGAATACCATATACTGCTGAAGTATTAACCATATTCTTGTTGATATTCTCAACAGCCTTCTTAAGTGCCTCCTGATCCGGCTCCTTCTGGCTGTCATCCTGTCTGTTCTCTGCATTACCTTCGTAAGCCTTAGCTACTGCAATAGTAGTCTCATCAAGCTTAGGTGTAGTTGTGCTCTCTGCTGCGACATCCATGTTCTTAGAGCTGCTTGTGTCTACAGGTGCAACTTTAACTGTTGACTGTACCTGCATTGCTGTCATTGTTCCTACTGGTTCGATTGCCATAATGATTCACCTCCATGTAATCATTCTAAAAAAATTACCCCCGACCCTTCACTCGTATCCATGAGAAATCCGCGGCGATTCTCATATATACGAATTAAGGTTAGCAGGCAAAAATAGTCCTGCTAACCTTTATATCGGTATTTATTCACGATAAATTAACACTTTCTGTTAAAAAATCTCGAAAAAAGTGAAGAAGTTTTAGTCCTGTTCCAGACTTACTTTCTGAAGAGATCAGCTAAAGCAACAAGGTTGTCAGAGCTCATAGCCTCTTCGTTCTCCTTCTGAATCTGTAAGTATACTTCCTTACGATAGATTGGAACCTCCTTAGGAGCTGTAATACCAATCTTAACCTGATCGCCCTTAATCTCCAAGATTGTGATCTCGATATTATTGTTAATTACGAGGGCTTCATTTTTCTTACGTGATAATGCTAACATACTTAGTCCTCCTTCTTAATAATATCGTAAATAGGGAATCTAACTGGATACTTATCAGTATCAACGATAAGCTGAATAGCCTTACGCTCATCTGCATTAATTACAAATGGAGCCTGAAGGTTAATGCTCATCTTAGTAACATCCTTAGGTACTGTAAGTGTAACAAGTACAAGTACAGAATCTGGATTGAGACTGCCAATTGGCTTGAGTAATTCATCCTCTACAACTGGGTTGTAATCTGGATATACTGCAAGGGGATCCATAACAGGCATAGCGAAGTTAGGCTCCTGCATTGACTGCATCCATCTGATAGGTGTCTCTCCATCCTTCTCAGCATCATGAATAAGTGCGAAGTCTGTAAGATCTGGGAATCCTACGATACCACCCTGGAAGTGGATAATCTTAGCTTCCTCGATATCAATTTCACCGAATACTCTTGTTGTAATCTTCATTAATTAACCTCCTGTATACATTAATGATTTAGATGTAGTTCATAAGTGATGTCTGAAGAATCTTGCTAGTACTCATAAGGGCTGCCTGGTATGTAAGCTCGGCAGAACTAAGCTTAATAGCAATCTCTGTTAAATCTACGTTCTCATTCTCAGACTCTAAGGTCTCGAAGTTAGTCTTCTGACTCATAAGTCTGTTATTAATAAGCTCAAGCTTCTTCTGTCTGGTACCACATGCAGTAGTTGCCTCGTTAGCCTTGTTAAGGTGGTTCTGCATATTAGTAATATTAGACTCGAATAAGCCCTGCATCTTCTCTTTCAGATATGTAAGAGCCTTATTAGCAGCATCAATCTGATTGGTAATCGACTCAAGATTATCCTTATAGTCTGTAGCAGTCTCATCGAGACCTTCCTTAATCTTGGTAAGTCTCTCGATAGTAGCTTCCATATCGTTAACTTCAGATAAGGCAGCGATAATATCGTCAACGTCTCTGCCGATGGCATGTGTGAATACTTCGTCTGCGGTTGTATTAACCCTGATGCTCTGGTTTATACCTACATCATACTCTATAGACTGTTTCTCAACAATACCCTTAAGGTAGTCCTGGTTGTATTTTATAGTTGCTTTTTCAATCTTATCCGGATCTGTCCAAGAAGAATCAACAGCGCTTAAATCCTTACAAGCGAAGTAATGCTCTGGTCTAAGGTCGCCCTTCTTCCAAACAGACTTCTCATATGTAATCTGAATCTGCGACTCATCAAGTGTAGGTGTTGTCACATCATCCGAAAGAGCCATAAGCTTATCATATACCGCGTCACTGATTAACAGTTCACCTGTCTCTTTAATAAGGTACACGCTTTCAACCTTAGGAGAAGCCGCATTGTCTTCAATCACCTTATCATATGCTGTTGGATTAGCATTCTCGGAATATACTGTTGCTGTATATGCAGTCTTGAATCCTGCTGGAGCAGTTGTATCATATAGACTGATTGTCGGTGCTACATCACCGTCCAGGTTTTCATAAGCTAGTCTAATACGATGAACCGATGCTTCTTGTATCTCCTGCTCTTTTGCGTCCTTATTTGCAGCAGAATTATAATTACCCTCATTCAGACTATTTAACTTATCAATTCCCTTAACATACTTAACCGTATCCATTGCATCATTATTAATCTGCTCTGTAATGGAATACTTCTGGTTGGCAGCCTCTGTGTACATGAGAGTTGTCTCTGTACGGTAACCTGTGAATACGCTTCTTCCAGCATAATCTGCATTACCTGTAGAATATACCTCATCCCTTAAGGCTGTAAGAGCGTCAAGTATTGTCTGACGGTCAGTTGTGGTCAGTTTTTCCGAAGAACCCTTGGTACACTGCTCAATCATGTCAGTAAGTACGCTTGATACAGTTGACAGAGCTGTCTCTGTTACATCCATCCAGCTCTCTGCGTCAGGCACGTTCTTCTCATAATACTGTGTAACCTGACTAACATTAGTACGAAGTCTAAGTGCTCTGATAGCTACAACAGGATCATCAGATGGGCGAACAATCTTCTTCTCAGTTGACATCTGATTGTTCAGTTTATCCTGATATGTCTTATTAATATTGATATTACTAACTGAATTATTCTGGATAATCTTATTAGTTACTCTCATCTTAATCCTCCCATGAGCCTCCGGCTCCCAGTTTATACACCTGTCTCAAGGATAAGTCTGTCATAGACTTCTGTAAGTGTCTGTATCATCTTGGACGCCATTGTATAGGCGTTCTGGTATTTAAGCAGGTTAACTGCTTCATCATCGTTATCAACACCCGAGATACTTAATCTCTGGTTGTCAATTGATTTACCGATGTTATCGTAATTCTGATAGAATGTGCTGGCATTCTTGGCGTTGAGGGCTACATCTGACAGAATACATGTAAGGAATTCCTGTGTAGCAGCTCCTCTGTAGCTTGCAACGTCCTTATTGCCAACCATGTCTATGAGCTTATCTACTATTCCATACTCATCTGCACCTGCTGCCTGATCAGACTTAGTAGCAAGTAGTGTCGCATCATTGCTTACAGCTGTAAGGGTTGCGAAGTTTTTGGCTGTTAACCAGTAGTAGGAATCATCAGCGAGGTTTACTTCCTCAGCGGCTCCCGTATTGTAAGCAGTGGTAAATTCGTACTGCCTTGAGTCTGATGCGTAATCTCCTGTGAAGAGAAGCGTTCCCTCCTTACCATCTGAAGTGTAACCACTCTTAAGTATTGTATTGAAGGCATTAGCAAATATTCTACACCACTCATTTAACTGCTGCTGGTAATATGGGATACCCTGATAATTAATGGAATATCCAATCTCAGCTTCCTTACCAACATAGTTGGAAGGAACTGTTGCCCCTGACTTGGTCTCGTCAATGGTAAAAGTGTATGAGACATTGCCAGCTGCGTCTCTGTTATATGTCCAGGAATCGTAATAGTATTCCCTATTACCAAGGGTAATGATTCCGCCTGAGTCAGATAAGGTACACTTGTCGAGATCCTTAAGGTACTCATCTGTAACACTTATTGTAATCTCTCTTGTACTATGTGTTTCTGCATCAGTCTTAGTAGTTGAGCTAACACTTGTAATAGAGCCCCTGAAGCTCTCTGCGTTATTACCATCACGCATCTGGATAAGTCCTTCCAGCTCTCCGCCAAGGCTGGCGTTATAGAGGTTGAACTCATCACCGAGTGTTCCTGTGTTACGATCAGTAACCCAGTATACATCGTATAGACCATCTATATCTGACTGATTAACCTTCTCTTCTGTTGTTCTTGCAACACACTGAAGGGTTCTGTATTCATTAGTATCAACAAGAGTCTGTCCACCTGCAATCTTAACAATATACATGTGGGAGCCGGTCTCTCTTGAAGGATCATTGGCATCAACTACAGGATACTCGTTAGCCTCAATACTAACGATTGCCGATAACTGATCAATTAAGAGTGTTCTCTTGTCTCTAAGTTCGTTACCAGAACCGCCTGAGAGTTCGATAACGTTAAGCTGCTTATTGATTGTAGCTATCTCACTGGCAAGGGAGTTAATCTCATCAACCTTAAGCTTAATCTCTGAGTTAACATCCTTCTGTACCTGCTCCATGCTGTTTGCCATGGAATTGAAGTATTCACAGATATTATCAGCAAATCCTACGAACTGGGACTTGGTAGATACGTTGGATGGGTTCTTCTGAACCTCTGATAAGGCACTCATCATCTTATTGAAAATGGTGGTGAAGCCTTCCATTGTAGAATCATCTCTGAAGTAGTTCTCTACCTGCTCCATATAGTAATTCTTCATGTTGTACTCGCCAGTCTTGGTATTGTTAGCCCAATACTTGCTGTCGTAGAAGTCATCATGAATTCTCTCTATAGCCAGAGTCTCAACACCTGCACCAACACAGCCGTAGGTTGTCCATACTCTTAAAGACTCAGCTGCTTCAGTCTTAATCTCCTGACGGCTGTAGCCTTCTGTCTCAGCGTTAGATATGTTATTAGATGTTGCATTCAGACCCGCATTGGAGTTAAGCAAGCCAGAATATGCAATATTTAAACCTAAAAATTGTGAAGGCATTGCCTCTCCTCTCTGTCCCGTGGACGCCTAATTTCTTAAACAAAAACTTCTATCTTCCAAGTGTATTCAGGATATGCTCAAGCATCTCATTAACAACGTTGATATATCTTGATGATGCATTGTAAGCATTCTGATACTTGACCATAAGTGTAAGCTCTTCATCCTGAGATACACCGATTATTTCTTCTCTTGCATTGAAGGCCGAATTAACTGTCGCCTCCTGGCTGTCAAGAAGACTCTTATATACGTAACCAGAATTGGCTATCTGGCTAACTAAGTCACCATAATAATCGACATATGATGACTGTTTCTTAACGTTTGGATTAAGAGTTGTATCTTCACTCTCGAAGGAAGCCTTTAGCTTCTCCATTATGCTGTAATCTACAGAGCCATCGATTTTGACAAATCCAAGCTTGGTTGGCTCCTGGATCAGAGCTGCATTAATCTGAAGATTATTGGTTGTATAGAGAGATTCGTTAACGTATCCTTCTACCTTGCCGGTTGCCTTATTATAGGTACCTCTCTCCTCTGGATTCAGATTATCAGGAGCTTCGGTAGTTGTATTCCATGTCTGAGTTCCAGTGGTGTTATATCCTTCAGATGCAATTTTGGTGAATACCTGAATCGGATTGCCATTAGCATCCATTAGATAAGTACTGTTAGGATTAACATTCTTGGCCTCATAAGCTGCCTCAGCAATAATGTTATTAATTGTAGTAGCTATACCATGTACTAGCTGGTCGAACTCAGCCATTACATTCATACATACCGACTGGCTTATTTCGTAGTCATATCTGTCCTCAAGAAGGTCTGTGTAATCAGCTACATGATCTCCTCTTGCGAGCATTGCCGACTTGAGTGATCCTATATCTGTATTAAGGTCAGATGAAATTACTCTTGTAAGGTCGAATACCTTAGCCTTGGTTGCTTCTTCCTTAGAGTATGTCTTAACGCCATCGGAATTAAGCTCGAACTTAGCATTCTTCTCCCAGAATGGTGTGTAGAAGCCTGTCTCTGGATCTGTATATAATCCAATCTCGTAAGCGATCTCGCCTCTTACTAAGTCTTCGCCTTCGAACTGTACCCATACTGTACAGTCTACATCCTCTGAGTATGAGATATTACCATACTTAGACAGCTCATCAAGAAGCTTATTTCTCTGATCTCTAAGGTCATTAGCCTTCTCTATTGATACACCGTTATCTGCAACGTTGGTAATCTCTATATTTCTAATCTCATCATTGAGAGTCTTAATCTGCTTAGCGTAGTTATTAATGTTGTAGACATCAGTTTTAACAGTCTCATTAAGACTTAACTGATAATCCTTAAGTCCATCATATACTGCCTGGGCTCTTGCGATGAATTCCGAACATCTCTCCACGAATAAGCCCTGTGTTACAGCACTGCTTGGATCCTTGGCAAGCTCCTGAACAGATGTCCAGAGATCCTGGATAGTCTCGTTGAAGGTCTCACCATTAAGCTCATCAAGTAAGCTTTCAATCTCGCTTATGGCATCATAAGAAACCTCGTAGAAAGCGCTTCTACCAGATTCCTTTCTATATGTAGTGTCCAAAAAGGTATCACGTACTTGTCTTGTCTTGGAATAAACGACACCGAGTCCAATCTGCTGATCAGACACACCCTCACTATTGTACTGAATGGTGTTGTACTTGCTAGTAGCTGTAAGTGTCTGCTGACGCACATATCCTGTGGTGTCTAAGTTAGAAATGTTGTGTGCAGTTGTATTAAGGGAATTCTGGCTTGTCTGTAAGCCAGATACTCCGATATAAAGGCTTCCCATTAATGGCATAGATGTTACCTCTGGATATTATTGCTTAGCATCAAAGCCGCCTCTATTCGATCCCATATAAGTTCCTGCACTATATGCATTGCCAGTGTAATTGGCAGTCTCAGGGGCTGCTTTGTAGGCCTGCAGCACATTCATATCGAACTGTACCATCTCCAGCGAATTCTGAATCAATTCCCTGTTCTGCTCATTAACACGACGCATCTGTCCTAAAGTATCTACGAGCTTGTCGTAGACTGCTGCCAGCCTCTTCTGTTCTGTTGGTCTTGACTTAAGTATGTCAATCAAATCCGTTAGCTTAAGCGTATTAACATCCTTGTTAATAACAGTAGCTATGTCCTTCATGCCCACCGCACGCTTGCGGTCAAGAGCATTAATCTGGTTTACTATCTCCTGCTCATCATCCGTGATTCTGCTCAGAGCATCCAGATCAGCGCTAATGATAACCGGTGTCTTAGCCATGGATAAAGCAAGTAAGCGACCATAGGCCTCATTCTCACTCTCTAATATGGATATTAAATCCTCCATTAAACTTGCCACCGATTACCTCCAATTAAAATGCGCTGTACTTCTGATAAAGTTTCTCAGCAAGGCTGCTGCCATCTACTTCATAAGTTCCGTTATTGATACGGCTCTTAACAGAAGCTACTAAGTCTTCACGAACATCTGCTGCATTCGCTACTGCCTGCTTAGCGACCTGGATATCCTTGCCCATGCTGGAAATCTGCAGCTGGTCAGAAAAGCTACTAGACTTAGTCTCTTTCTTCAACTGCTTGGTACTATTATTGTTGTATAACTGCTGTACCTGAGCATATGCTTCTATACGCATAATCTCTCCTCCTTCATTAAGGATAATCTATTGGTTTCACTATAGTTATCGGACAGTTAGCTTAATTCTTTAGCCCTTTTTTGTATATTTTATCCACAAAATTGAATGCAATTTTGTGCATTAATACTTACCGAAATCCTCACCCAAAGAGATGATTCTCTCATTGTAGTTAGAAGTTCCTGTAGTCTTCTTAACAGGAGCGTCTACTGGCTTAGCCTGGGAAGCGCCCAGGTTATATACTGTAAGCAGTTCCCTCATACGAGCTGCCTGACCTGACAGTTCATCTGCTGCTGCAGCACACTCTTCACTTGTTGCTGAATTAGTCTGTACAACCTGTGAGATCTGGCCAATAGCCTGATTAATCTGTGCAACTGCTGTAGCCTGGTAGTTAGAAGATTCAGCAATACCTAAGATAAGGGCCTCACTCTCCTTAACAACCTTAGTAATCTCTTCAAGAGACTTGAATGTATCGTTAGCAATCTCTGTACCCGTTGCAACCTTAGAGATTGAATCCTCAATAAGGTCTGCTGTCTCAGCTGCTGCCTGTGCACTCTTAGCCGCAAGGTTTCTAACCTCATCAGCAACTACAGCGAAGCCCTTACCTGCATCTCCTGCTCTTGCAGCTTCAACTGCTGCGTTAAGAGCTAAGATATTAGTCTGGAAGGCAATATCATCAATAACCTTAATAATCTTGGCGATGCTGTCTGATGACACATTAATATCATTCATAGCATCTAACATCATACCCATTTCCTTGTTGCCTTCGCGAACATCATCTATTACTGTGCTGACAAGTGAAGCTGCCTTATTAGCCTCATTGGCATTCTGCATTGTCTTCTCTGCAACCTCTGCAATTGAAGCAGTAACCTCTTCAATAGCTGAAGCCTGCTCTGTAGATCCCTGTGCAAGGGACTCTGAAGCACTTGCTACCTGTGAAGAGCTTGTCATTACCTGGTAAGCGCCAGTATCGATATCCTTAAGAGTCTCTCTGTTATTCCCTACAAGAGTCTTAAGGGCAATTCCCATTACGTCTCTGTCTGACTTAGGAGCAACATCCACTGTAAGGTCACCCTCTGCCACCTTATCAGCCACTGCTGCCTGGTCCTTCAGATGATCAACAACTGCCTGAAGATCATCGATAAGAGCTCCGAACTCATCATCTGCAAGCTTATTCAATGTAACATCTGTATTACCCTCTGAGAGAAGCTTACAGGCAACCTTAATATTCTCCAGATTCTTACTAATCATTCTTGAGTTATAAAGAGCTGAATACAGCTGGTTGGCAAGAATAATCAGACCAATAACAACAGCAAAGCCTCTGAACTGTGACAGGTATGCTGTAGGATTCTCTGCTGTAAGCATTCCATTCATGGCGAACTCAGCACCGATGAATACAGCAATAACAAGAACAAAGGTAATAATGTAACCAATAATAAGTCGGTTACAGTAAGAAACTAATTGTTTTTTCATATTATAATCATCCCCTCCTGATTATTATTCTCTTCGGTATCTCTTGGATCCACTACCTGATCACCCTGAGTTGCCTCAGCCTGATCAATTATTGCCTTATCAGCCTCATTAAGAAGCTTGTCTGGGTCAAGGAGAAGCTTAACATCATTGCCAACCTTACCAATTCCATATACGTACTTATTCTGGCTCTTGTCAGCCTTGCCAAAGGATGGAGAAGGAATGATGTTGGCTGCCTCAATCTTAACAACCTCTGCAATCTTCTCAACGATAAGACCAACAACTGTAGAATTAACATCAATAATAATGATACAGGTTCTGTCTGTGTAAGGAATCTCTTCCTGCTTGAATCTGACTCTTACATCAATTACAGGGATAATCTTGCCTCTAAGATTAATAAGGCCCTTGATATAATCCTCGCTCTCAGGGATTGCGGTAATCTCCTGATATACAATAATCTCGTTAACATACTGAATCTTGATAGCGAAATACTCATTGCCAGACTTAAATGTAACGTACTTCTCGTCCTGCACCTTAACGGCTTCGCTCTCTTCCTCATCTATCTCTGGATTTAATCCAAATACCATTGAATCGTCCATTTTACTCCCTCCTATTCAACCAGACCTGCTGGGTCCAGAATAAGTGCTATGCCACCATCACCAAGCTGCGTACAGCCTGACAATCCCTTAACCTTCTTAACATACTGAGGTATAGGCTTAACAACTATCTCCTGCTTACCAATAAGCTTATCAACAAACATACATACTCGCTTACCCTCAATCTCAAGGATTAGCAGCATGCCATCTTCTATCTTGCCATCGTAATTCTCAAGGTGATACCACTCACCAAGCCTCATAACAGGATAAATCTGGCCTCTTATCATAACGCATTCGTTGCCATTAGGCTGCTTAACCATCTTGGCTGAGTCGCCGCCAATGAACTCCTTAACTACGTCAGTCTGGATAACAAAGCTTGACTTGCCTGCCTGCATTACGATTCCATCGATAATTGCCAGAGTAAGAGGAATCTTAAGAAGCATTAATGAGCCCTCGCCCTGTTTACTCTCTATCTCAAGGCTTCCACCGATCTCCTGGATGTTCTGTACCACAACATCCATTCCAACTCCTCGTCCTGAATACTCAGTAACCTTCTCATTGGTTGAGAATCCTGGAAGTGTAATTAACTGCCATACTTCCTTATCCGGATATGAGCTGTCCTTCCTTGC
>DCIU01000026.1:6227-7439 GCA_002317245.1 Lachnospiraceae bacterium UBA1718 | reverse complement strand
GTTCTCCATTCTGACCTTCCTGCGACATCTCTACAAAAGTCTGGGTATTATCTTCTCCTGTATCAAGGCCTAGCTCTTCCACCTCTTCGGTAGTCGGCACATATATCTTGCTTCCATCGCTTATGCCTGCCGCCAGGTTAAGGGCGTCTGTCGCTGCCTCTGTGGCGAATCCACCCGCTTCCTTAATGGCATCGATTATCCTGGAATCGCTGTCAAGCTCATATACACCTGGGTTCTCAACCGCCCCGCACACATGAACCAGGATGGTCTGTTTGACAGGGAGCTCTGTGGGCTCGGCTTGTTGGGTCGCTTCATCCTCAGAAAGTGATAGGGGGTCCTCTATCCCAGGGGAGCGCTCCGCGTCTCCCTCGGGTGACACTCTGACCCCGTCCCCCAGGGTCATCGGCTGCGCCAAGTCCCCTTGGGTCATTTCGGTGCTGTCGTATAGTACGGGTTCGTCGCCGCAGGAGCACAGTAATACCAGGACTCCTATGGACACCAAGAGCCCTGTGATTTTCACAAGGCTGCTTAGGTTATTTGTAATCCACTTACAGATTTTTAATTTAATTTTGTACATCGTCATCTCCTCTGTACCTGTCAGAGAAGCCCCTGTAGACGATAATTTTATTGTATGTACAATGAATTGCTATTGCAATATATTTATTCTTCGCTCTGCGCTGCTTCCGTAAGAGCTGCCTCATCAAGGTATTCGACCTCCGTCTCCTCCTTAGGCAGTTCAATATACTCTTCTTCTACCTCTTCGCCTAATATCTGAAGCTTAATCTGCTCAGATAAGTCCTTAAGGCAGGTAGATACATCAGCTCCTGACCAGGCGTCTGCGAAGGTACCCTCCATCAGAAGCCAGCAGTTAGAAGTAGCCATCAGCTTAGGCATTGGAGATGAATATCTATACTCCTGGACAAATGCATAAGCAGCATCCTTCTTACCAAATACATCATTTCTTACAGGCAGCTTGCCTGTATTCTCATAGAGGCTGTCTGCATTGGTTACAGTTAGGAACTGAGCGAATGCATTAGCCACGTCCTTCTTATCACTGTATCCGTTCACTGCAAGAGCAGTTGTAACAGACAGGGATCTGGACATCATAGTATCGTTAATATCAGGAATCATGGTGATTCCATATTCATATGGGAACTCATCATTAGCCGCAGCAGTCTCCAGAGTATTCATAATCTCTGTAGTCACTGTTGC
>DCIU01000026.1:5398-6055 GCA_002317245.1 Lachnospiraceae bacterium UBA1718 | reverse complement strand
CCAATGTTAATGTAATCTCCAACGAAGAAATAGTTGTAGAAAATATCTCTTACATCCCACTTGAAGAAGGTCTCAACTCCTGCAGGTGCATCATAGGAATCCGCAAATGTCAGCAGTTCATCGAAGGTCTCAGGAATAGAATCCGCAATTCTCTTCTCAACTTCCTTCTCATCAAGACTGGCAAGCTCATCCTCCTCTGTGGAAGAATTGCCCTCAATAGTACCCTCAAGCTCTGCCTTCTCAGATATCATCTTATTGCTTACCATCTCACGAAGATAAGTCTTGTTATATAGAAGGGCAGTTGTCTCGAAGTAGAATGGGTAACCAACAATATTGTCGTGATAGGTCACAGCTCTTATGGCTGCCTCTGGGAAATTATCAGTGCTAATTATTCCCCTGTCGTCAGTAATAGGAATAGCACAGCCTGATAATGTAGCCTTCTCAAGTACATCACTACCAATAATATAGAGATCTGGCGCACCACTGTCATCCATGGAAGCCTGATATATTGACTCAACATAATCCTGTCCACTCTGAAGCTTAGGGATTACCCTGACGCCCATGCTCTCATGATAGGCAACAGCCATCTTATTCAGATAATCTGTCAGCGTATCATCTGTATACCACACTATAAGAGAGTCTGTATCAACTGATGTG
>DCIU01000026.1:3599-5337 GCA_002317245.1 Lachnospiraceae bacterium UBA1718 | reverse complement strand
AGAACCACCGCAAGCAGTGCCGAAATAATTCTCTTAGTTTCGTTCATAAATAAATAGTATCCTTAATCAAATACCCGCTATGCAAGCTCAGCAAATACGCTGTCTAAGATGTCATACATCTTATCAATATCCTTCTTCTCGATTACAAGTGGAGGAAGAAGACGAAGTACATTGGTACCTGCTGTAATAGTGAAGATTCCCTTCTCGATACCCTTGTTCACAACATCTCCCGGCTTGATAGTAAGCTCCAAGCCCTGCATGAAGCCCTGTCCTCTACGTTCCTTAATGCAGTCATATTTACCAACTAATGCATCAAGCTTCTCCTCAAGGTATGGCGTAAGCTCTCTTACATGACCCACAATATCCTTAGTCTCGAAGAGCTCAAGTACCTTATTAACTGCAGCACCTGCGAATGGGTTGCCACCGTAAGTTGTACCATGGTCTCCTGCTACCAGTGAATTAGCTGCAACCTTCTCATTCATAAGGAATGCGCCAACTGGTACACCATTACCAAGTGCCTTGGCTGTTGTCATGATATCTGGCTTAACATCATATTGCTGCCATGCATATGTATAGCCTGTACGGCCAAGTCCACACTGAATCTCATCCAGAATAAGAAGAATATCCTTCTCCTGACAGAGCTTATAGATACCCTCGATGAATTCCTTATCAGCTGGATATATACCGCCCTCGCCCTGAACTGTCTCCATAATAATTGCGCAGGTCTTGTCATTTATAAGATCAAGCACTGACTGGAGATTATTCATCTTAGCGAAATTAACCTTACTGATTAATGGCTCGAAAGCCTCTCTGTATGCAAGCTTACCTGTTACCGCAAGAGCTCCACAGGTTCTTCCATGGAAGGAATGATCCATAGCGATAATCTCATGATCGTGCTTGCCATCCTTATTGTAAGCATACTTAATCGCTGCCTTAAGGGCACCCTCTACGGCCTCAGCACCAGAGTTGGTGAAGAAGACCTTGTTCATTCCTGATACCTTGATTAATTTCTCAGCCGCATTAGCTGTTGGCTCATTGTAGAAGAGATTGGATATATGCATAATCTTGTCAATCTGCTCCTTAAGAGCCTCTGTGTACTCTGGCATGTTATGGCCCAGAGCAAATACTCCGATTCCAGAGAAGAAGTCCAGATACTCCTTACCATCTGCATCATAGAGATTCACGCCATCACCGTGATCAAGCACAATCTGGAACCTGTTATATGTATGAAGAATATTCTCTTCTGACTTATCTATAATCTGTGTCATCTTACTCATGTAAAAGTCCCTCCGACCTACTATTAATCTGGATCTTAGTCTTCCTTATCGTCTCTGATAATGGCTGTACCAATACCATTGTTAGTGAAGATCTCAAGAAGCATGCTGTGAGGAAGTCTTCCGTCCAGAATATGTACCTTCTCAACACCATCCTTAACAGCTGAAGTACAGTTGTTAAGCTTAGGAAGCATACCGCCTCCGATATATCCCTCTGCAATAAGCTTGTCAGCTTCATCCGCTGTAATCCGTGGAATAAATGAATTCTTATCATTGAAGTCCTTATAGAGACCTTCTGTATCTGTTAAGAATACAAGCTTGTTAGCGCCAACTGCCTTGGCAATTGCGCAGGCAGCGTCATCAGCATTGATATTGTATGTATTGAAGTCATCATCGTGGCCAATTGGAGCAATGATTGGAAGGAAGTCTGCATCAAGAAGGTCGTAGATAATCTTAGGATCAAC
>DCIU01000026.1:2825-3468 GCA_002317245.1 Lachnospiraceae bacterium UBA1718 | reverse complement strand
TCAACCATGGATACCAGGTTCTTACCAACCCTGTTAAGTACCATCTCAGCAATCTCCATTGTCTCCTCATCTGTTACACGAAGACCGTTAACGAACTTAGGCTCCTTGCCAGACTTAGCTACCCACTTGCTGATTGCCTTGCCACCGCCATGAACGATAATTGGCTTGAATCCTACAAGTTTCAAGAGTGTTACATCCTTAATAACATTCTTCTGAAGTTCTTCGTCTGTCATTGCAGAACCGCCGTACTTAACTACGATAATCTTTCTATTAAACTGCTGAATATAAGGAAGGGCCTCAATAAGTACCTCAGCCTTCTTCATTATTTCATTCATTTCCTTAGTTTCAACTTTTTCCATTCTTTTTCTCCATTCCTAATATGGGCATAGCCCAGTATAAAAGCCAGCCTGACTATCTCACAGGCTAAATATTATTAACTGCGGTAGTCCGCATTGATTTTAACATAATCATATGTGAGGTCACATCCCCAGGCAGTTGCCTCAGCGTCTCCCTCATGCATATCCACGTATACTGTTACCTCGTCTTCCTTCATGATAGCCACTGCCTTATCCTCGTCGAATTCAAGAGGAGTACCATGATCAAATACCTGCAGTTTGCCAGCCTTGCTTACGAAGAAGAGCTC
>DCIU01000026.1:1777-2732 GCA_002317245.1 Lachnospiraceae bacterium UBA1718 | reverse complement strand
ATTGCTGCCTTGGACAGGTTGGAACCTACGATTGCACGGGAAAGTGTACGAGCATCTTCCTTAGACTTGGCATTAACAACCTTAGCCTCGAAGAGCTTGCTTGCGCCCTCTCCATCTCCTGCCATCTTACGGGCAAGGAATGTACATACGTAGTTCAGTGCCTCCTTGAAGGCCTCATAGTCAGCGCCATGCTCTGTAATCTCAGCGTTGCCAGCCAGGCCGTTGCACATAACCATCAGTGTATCGTTGGTAGATGTATCGCCATCAACGGTAATCATGTTGAAGGTATCCTTGACAACCTCGCTCAAGGCCTCCTGAAGAAGAGCCTTGGAAATAGCCACATCCGAGCCTAAGAAAGCTAGCATTGTGCACATATTAGGGTGGATCATTCCCGAGCCCTTGCTCATGCCGCCCAGCACTGCCTCCTTACCTCCTACGGTAAAAGTGACAGCGACTTCCTTATTGATTGTATCTGTTGTCATGATAGCCTTGGAAGCGGCTGTACCTGCTTCAATGGAGCCATCCAGAGTCGCAGCCATCTTGGCTACGCCATTAGTTAACTTTTCAACTGGGAGCTGCATACCGATTACACCGGTTGATGCAACTGCAACGCTCTTGTAAGGAACCCCAAGCTTCTCCTCAACTGCCTTGGCTGTAGCCTCACAGGCATCAAAGCCTTCCTTACCAGTACAGGCGTTGGCAATACCTGAGTTAATTACAACCGCATGCATTGGTTCTCCAGATGCTGCAAGCTGCATATCCCACTGGACACATGCTGCCTTGACAACATTGCTTGTGAACACACCTGCGCATACGCTAGGAGTCTCGCAGTATACCATTGCCATATCTGTACGATCTTTATACTTTATATTTGCCTCGCAGCTTGTAGCCATGAAGCCCTGCGCTGCTGTAATACCACCATTAATCTGCTTCATAATTATTCCTTTCACAGGTT
>DCIU01000026.1:0-1647 GCA_002317245.1 Lachnospiraceae bacterium UBA1718 | reverse complement strand
GCGTTACCAATATCATTCTTGGTAAAAGCGATAAGACTGACCTTACTGATACCTTCGTCCTGCAGTGCCTTCATGCAGAAGACAACCATTGCCTTGCCGATACCCTTAAGTCTATATTCTGGAGCTACACATACATGATACAGACAGCCTCTTCGTCCGTCGTGTCCGCACAGTATCGCTCCAACTACCTTCCCTTCTTCAATTGCCACTACACTGGTCGTAGGATTACGTCTAAGGAACCTCTCCACACCTTCATATGAGTCATCTATGCTTCTGATTGCGAAGCCCTTGATGGTCATCCAGAGAGCTTTAACCTGCTCATAATCCTCGATTGTCATTACACGTACCATAACATTTTTCTCCAAATTACTATCATATCTTAGTAGCTCTCATTTTTCAACCTTGATGATTGCATATATATAAGAAAAGGCCCTTACTGATATGAGGGTAAAAATGATAAATATTATGCATAATATACGGACTAATTGAATATTATGCAAGTTTATACTGGTAAATATTGGATTTTATGCAAAATCTCCTGTATATCCCTTTCTTTTATGCATAATCGCCGCTTTTTATGTTATACTTTACATATGAACGTAATGAAATTGCTTATCGAATATTTGGTAATTGTAAATATAATTGGGTTCGCTCTTATGGGAATTGATAAGAGGCGGGCAATCAGGCGAAGTTGGCGCATCCCAGAGGCTACGCTCTTTCTTGTAGCCATCATTGGTGGAAGTCTGGGGTCAATCCTTGGAATGTACACATTCCGTCATAAGACCAGGCATCGTATCTTCACTATTGGAATGCCTATTATCCTGATAATTCAGGTGGCACTCATTGTGGCAGTGATGATGTCTCCATTTGAGATTGCATTCTTATAATACTAATTCAGGGAGAGATGTAGGAAAACATGAACACATCATTACATATCGCTCTGTGCGATAGCGATCCCGGTGACAGAAAGCAGATGGAGCGTCTGCTGTCCCGCGAGTCAGACCGCAGAGTAAATACAACGGGAGTTTTCTATATTGATACCTTTGGCGGAGTAGACTCTATAGTCAATGCCGCCCTTGTTTATGATGTCTATTTTCTTGATTCTACAGATCCCCTGTGCGATTCCTATGGGATTGCCAAGGCCATAAGAGATAAGGGCATCCTGTCCCCTATCGTATTCTGTATATCCACCATTGATTACAGACAGTCTGGAGAGATGCTCCCCAATACTGTATTCATGAATAAGCCAATTAAAGTGGCAGATCTTACTCTTGTTATCGAAGAGGTAATTCACCAGAAACAGGCCAATTATATACCTACCATTGAGCTTCGCAACCAGTATGAGGCCTTCTATGTTAAGGAGGACGAGGTTGCCTATTTCATTAATAAGGGCTACACAACCGATGTCTACTTCGTGGAGGGTAATGTCCGCGAGGCGACTACCTTCTTCAATTCGCTCAGGCGTGATCTTGCTACCTTTAGCAGCTTCCTAATGATTAACAAGACCACAATTATTAATGCTAAGTATGTCAGGGAATATAAGCTTGGCAAGGTCATTATGAATGATGGCAGCGAACACAAGGTGGCAATTAGTGCCAGGTCTGCTCTGAAGAATAAGCTCTAGAAGTCTATGAACAAAGAAGATGA
>DCIU01000085.1 GCA_002317245.1 Lachnospiraceae bacterium UBA1718 | reverse complement strand
AGTTTCATCTTTTCCTCCAATTATTTTGCTATTACTGTAATTCCTTTAATACTATCTACACTAATCTCTATCTGAACGTCGCGGCCAGTGGTCTTGACATATACTGCTCCCATTCCGCCCTTCAGCGAGATGACCTTATCTCCAATAATCTCGATATCTCCCTGAGTCCTGATCTCCACTACTTCCTGATAATAGGGAAGAATATTCTCGTTTTGATCCTTCATCAGTAGCCTTATGGCTGCCACGTCATATGTATCTCCATCCGTAAGCCTCGTATGATCAGCTACTGCCGACAGATGTATTGAAGTCGCAGGCTCTTTTACCAGAGTCTTAACTACCTTGCCGCCTACAATAGCCTCGAACCTGTAGACCGTAGACTCTCCGCCCCAGTTATTGACGTGTTCGTTATAGATATCCACCATGTCTGACATCTTCATGCCATGCAGCAGCATGCATCTTAATCCAGCAAGCTTACCCTTGATGGTCAGTCCGCCCATTCCGTAAAAAGCGGCCTCGTTTAAGCATATCTTAATATCTCTAGCCTGTGATGGCTTGTAGCGACCTGTCTTCTCGATGGCATCGCCAATCATATCGTCGATTACAATGGGGCCAGCTGCAAGATTCTTATAATCGCTGTCAGACTTCTTATATTCCTTGATAAATCTGCCGTTCTTATACATCTTGACGCTATCGGCATTACTAAGAATATAGGTCTTCCCTGCCACACATCCCGGATGTTCACCGATGTCCATGCTGGATGTTATATCAAGGAATATCTCCTCCTCCTGCTGCATCTTATATATGGCAGCGGCCATCTTGGGATTCCTGAACATATCCAGAACCCCGTGATAACAGATTCTGTCACCGGCGCCGAAGTCCTTGTGAGTATTGTAGTCTGCCATGCACCAGCCGAAGCTGCCGCAGATATCACTCTCTCCTGCGATTGCATCAAGCACGTTGGCGTGTCTTATCAGATGCTCTCTTCTATGCTCCTCCCAGTCGTAGGATTTGGTCGGGTACATATGGCCGTTATATTCTGTTACGAAGTACGGCTTATTCACATTCGGTGTAACCTTGCTCTTAGGTCTGCACCCTGGATTGTCCCCTTCATGAATGAAGTCATTGAAGGTATAGACATCCTCGAGAAGATTCATCTTGGTGTCACATCTGACTCCACCCGTCTGCCTGTATGGATCAAGTCTGTGGGCTATCTCATTAGTACGAGTATAGAAGTCATCATCGTCCTTAGACTCGTTGATTCTAACGCCCCAGAGCATTATGGATGGGTGATTGCGGTACTGAAGAATCATCTCTTCGACATTCTTACAGGCCTGGTTCTTCCACTCTTCATCGCCTATATGCTGCCATCCCGGTATCTCAGTGAATACCAGAAGGCCTATCTCATCACATTTATTCAAAAAATAATGAGACTGAGGATAATGAGAAGTTCTTACTGCATTAAGTCCCAGTTCCTTCTTAAGGACTACTGCATCCATCTCCTGCATGCTCTTAGGCATTGCATATCCAACATAGGGGTATGACTGATGTCTGTTAAGTCCTCTGAACTTGAACTTGCTGCCATTCAGGTAATATCCGTCAGCTCTGAATTCTGACCTTCTGAAGGCTGTAGCAGTACTTACACTATCTATTACCTCACCACCTAAGAGAATCTCTGTCTCCAGGTCATACATATTGGGAGAATCCGGGCTCCAGAGGCTTATGTCAGATACCTGGAAGGAAGTCTCTATTCTCTGAATAGCTTCAGATGCTGTCTCACTCTCTGGCCTCTTTTGATCAGGCTGGAAGGTCTGCTTATTACCAGTCTGCCTGTCTGTCAGTGTCTGACGAACTGTGAATGACCCAGTGTCCGCATTTTTACCAGTAATAGTAATGTCAGAGTTCACCAGGACCTCTTCAGCCCTGCCATCCTTAATACTAAGGGAAGGATGTACGTATATATCGCTTATGTAAGTCTTATTCTTAATATCGATGTAGACATCCCTGTAGATTCCGCCATAGGTCATATAATCAATCACGAAGCCAAAGGGCGGGATATTAAGAGATTCTCTACTGTCCACCTGAACTGCCAGGACATTCTCTTCGCCGAAGATAAGAGATTCGCTTATATCATAGGTGAAGGCGGTATAGCCATTACTGTGGCTACCAAGCTTCCTGCCATTTAAGAATACTGTAGCCTCATGAGCAACAGCATCGAAGGTAAGAAGTACTGCCTTGTCCTTCCAGGAATCATCTGGAGTAAATACCTTCCTGTAGCCACTTACCATCTGATAGATGCTCTCATCGAAATAATTAAATGGTGTGGTTACCACCGAATGCGGAATTCTGACCGTCTCACAAGGGCCAACATAAGCAGGTGAAGTCATGGCTTCATCGAATTCTCTATTAAATTGCCAGTCGTTGTTAATATATATTCTCATTAGTATCAGCTTATCTCTCACTCTCTGGAATGAACACGCCATTAAGAAGAATGCCTACCACCTGCTCTAATGCCTCTGAGTAGGACAGATTGTTGCGAACAAGAATGTCTCTCTGGAAGAACTGCTCCAAGGATGATTCCATCATCATCTTAAGAAGCTGAAGGTTAACATCTCTGACAATGCCCTGTCTCTGTCCTTCTTCAAGAAGGCCCAGGGTCGTCTCCCAGCCGTTCTCAAGTCTCTCCTCTACGCGGTTATATATCTGAGGATACTTATCTCTTAAGGAATAGAGCTGTCTGAAGTCAATCTCACTGTAGCCTTCAGGCATAACACCAAGTGTCATTACTATCTTCTTCTCCAGGCTTAAGCCCTCATCGGCCAGGATAAGCTGCTCACTATCCTTAATCTTATCGAAGATGTAGTCCACCATTGCAATGAACATCTCTTCCTTGTCCCTGTATATCTTATATATAGTCTTCTTGCTCATACCAAGCACTGCTGCAAGGTCATCCATTGTGAACTTGAGTCCCTTGGCATTGAATGCTTTTATTACACCTTCAAGTATTCTAATTCTCTGTTCTTCCATCTCTGCTCCTCGTGATTGTAGTATTTAGGCTTGAATCTTTGTTTGCGGAAACCATTTTATCTATTTTCGTTTCCTTATACCAATAATATACCAAAAGCAATTCTTAGCTTCAAGAAACGAAATCAACAATTTTCGTTTCCTTTTTTTGTCTATTTTCACCAATAAAATGAGGCCATTATTGCAAACAAGGCATAAAAAAAGACCTCTTAGTTGCCTAAGAGGTCTTAAATAGCTTTATTTTACTTCTTGCTAAGGAAAGATGGAATCTGAAGATCCTGTGAACTTACCTTGCTCTTAATGTCGATTGGCTTCTGTCCGAAGTTACGTGGAGCCTGAGCACTTGGTGCCTGACCCTGATTAACCTGAACATTAGGAATACCAGGTGTAGCTGGTCTTGGTGTAACAGGTCTTGGTGTAGGCTGGCTAGGAGCCTGTGTAAGAGGTCTTGATGTAAGAGGTGAACTCGCTGGTCTTGATGTAAGGCCTGTTCTTCCAACCATTCCTGCTCTTGCTCCAATTGTAGTAGTCTTAACTTCGTCAAGACCAGTAGCAATTACAGTAATCTTACAATAGTCTGGCTCTGAATCATCGTACATAGCACCGAAGATCAAGTTAATCTGCTCACCAGTTGTCTCCATAATATAGCTTGCTGCATCATCTGCATCAAACATAGAGATGTCACCAGTAACATTAAGAATAATATCTGTAGCGCCCTTGATTGTTGTCTCAAGAAGTGGAGACTCAACGGCCTGCTGAATAGCTTCCTTAGCCTTGTCATCACCCTTACCAGTACCAATACCGATATGAGCAATACCCTTGTCACGCATTACTGTCTGAACATCTGCGAAGTCAAGGTTGATAATAGATGGAACATTAATAAGGTCTGTGATTCCCTGTACTGCCTGCTGGAGTACTTCATCAGCTCTCTTGAATGCCTCAGGCATTGTAGTTCTTCTATCAACAATATCCAGAATCTTCTGGTTAGGAATAACGATAAGTGTATCAACGCTGTCACGGAGTCTCTCGATACCGCCAATAGCGTTCTCCATACGAGTCTTAGCCTCGAAGTTGAAAGGCTTGGTAACAACACCAACTGTAAGGATACCCATATCCTTAGCAATCTTAGCAACTACTGGAGCAGCACCTGTTCCAGTACCACCACCCATACCACATGTAACGAATACCATGTTGTATGACTGAAGTGCCTCAGCTAACTCGTCATAGCTCTCTTCTGCAGCCTTCTCACCGATCTCAGGTCTTGCACCTGCTCCCAGTCCTCTTGTAAGCTTCTCACCGATCTGTAATAATCTTGGAGCCTTACATTTCTGTAACCACTGCTTATCTGTATTAACACCGATGAAATCAACACCAGTAATATTCTCTTCAATCATTCTGTTAACAGCGTTGTTGCCGGCACCACCGACACCTACTACTAAGATTTTTGCGCCGTTCTCAGCTTCATTATTCTCTAATAAAATCAAAGGATCGCCCTCCTTATATCTAATTACACACATTTAATAATATCTTTTTTTACCATATAAGGCAATGGCTTTTTTAACAAATTTATAACATTATTTGTCAACTTCAAAAGTTATTACACTGTCAGTTCCATCGTAACCATCAAGTCTTAAGACACCCTTCTTGCCTTCAAGTTCCGGAAGAATCGTCTTAAGCTTAATAATTTTCTCATCGATATTTGTAAAATCACCAACTTTTATACGCGCATTGTCAAAGTACAGCGTCATATTATAGTTCTTATCAAAATAGATCTTATCCATTTCGATCTCATATTTCTCAAGCAGCTGAGTCATCTCAAGAATCTGCTTGAATATATCGTCATTCTCCACTGGAAGCTTGTCGTAGAGAACAATATGATCATAATTAAGGCCCATGACCTGAGGAATACCCTTGGTCATTGTGTTGGAAGACTCGATAACAGTACCATCCTTATCGAAGTAGAAGTATCTGTTCATATGCTCAACAAATCCTGCTACCGCCTTCTCATATACATTGATCTTAACAGTCTTGGAATCCACGATCTTAACGCTCATAGTCTGAATAAAGGGAATATCCTGTATCTCCTTATCCTTATACTTAAGCGACAGATATATAGAGTTATGATTAAGCCTGCTGTCACCAATTACGAAGTTGTATATCTCATCATTAGAATAATGAACATTACCATCGATGATGACTGTATCAACCTTATATACTGTAACAATAATTATTCCAGCTATAATTGCAGCAATAAGAAGCCCCAATGCTACAAAGAGCCCAATGTGTTCCTTAGGATTGAATTCCCTGTACTCTTCTCTCTTACGCTTAGCCTTCTCTATTTTCTTCTCTGCCGCCTTACGCTTAATTGGGTTACGTACAGGGGCGTCCAGAGAACGTCCGAAGCTTGGTAACTGCTCTGTAAGGGAGCCTAAGGGAATTGTATTACCCAGCTTCTCCTGTCTCTCTATAGACTGGAGAGTTGCAGACTTGGCAGGGGCCTTGTAACTTGCAGGCTTCTTAGGGGGCGCATTCTTCTTAACTTTTTTATTCTTAGTCTTCTTATCTTCTGACATATTTATTCGACAGTCTCAAATTTTATCGATCGGCCTACACTAAATACAAGTCCAACCTCCATAAGAAGGAACATGACCGAAGAACCACCATAGCTAATAAATGGAAGGGAAATACCAGTATTAGGAATGATGTTGGTAACAACGGCAACATTGAAGATAACCTGGACTGCTATATGGGACATAACGCCTACTACAAGGAGTTCGCCGAACATATCCTTAGTATTAATAGCAATAATAAGCATTCTCCACAACATAAGGAGGAAGAGGATAAGTACGCACAATCCACCGAAGAGTCCAAGCTCTTCACAGATAATGGAGAAAATCATATCGTTCTGTGCTTCAGGAATAAATCCAAGCTTCTGGGTACTCTGACCTAATCCCTTACCAAAGGTTCCGCCAGAACCGATTGCATAAAGGGCCTGAAGTGTCTGATAACCAGTTCCTGTTGCATAGTCTTCAGGGCTAAGCCAGGCTCTGATTCTAGCCAGACGGAAGCCACCACCTGTAAATACCTTGGATGCCAGGAATACGATAATTGCAACAAGAGCCGCACCACCGGCAACAATATAGACGAATATCTTATACTGTGGGCTGGCAATAAAAAGCATGATAAAAGCAATAGCCATAACGATAATAGCCGAGCTTAAGTTATCAGTAATAACATAGATTAGCGCTGCTACAAATCCTGGTGAAGCAAGTGCAAATATAAATCCTCTGGGGGTATCAATCTTATCACCCATTTTAACAATAATGGTCGCAAGGAATATAATCATTGCCAGCTTCGCAACCTCTGCCGGCTGAAGTGATACACCGAGGTTAAGCCATCTTCTGGCACCGTTAGCCTCGATACCAAGAGGTGTTAATACGAGTCCAATAAGGCCAATTGCCACGAAGTAAGCCGGAGTTGCAAGATTCATCCACCACCTGTATGGCCAGAAGGTCATGAAGACCATGGCTCCAAGGCCAAAAATGGTAGCGACTACCTGCTTCTTAAGATAGAAAGCAGGATCATTGTTTGAGCCGGATGACATGGATGCGCTGTAAGAGCTGGTAGAATATACCATAATCAGACCAAAGCCCAATAGTAACAGAACAACGAATATGAGGTTAAAGTCAATATAACCTATTTTTCTATTCTTTCCTTTTCCTTTATTCTGGGGCATTAGAGTCGTCTTCCTTTACCGCGTTACCTGTATCTGTATTAAGGACAGATCCTGTAAGTGGAGCTGTCTCAACATCATCTGATTCCATTTCTTCAGGAGTAACTTCTGTTGATGAAGTAACATCTCCTCCATGGGCATCAATAATGCCATCATCTTCTTCAGAGCCCTCACCTTCCTCAAGAGCTTCTTCCTCAGAAGCTGCCTGCTTGATTGATATGTTAAGCTCTGCTATCTCCTGCATCTCCTTCTCAGATAATTCCTCTGTCATGTAGATATTCATGTAAGGAAGAACCTCTGTGAGGATAGAACGAACAATTCCTGTTGCAAACTTGGCATCATCCTGGAAGGTTGCATTAGGTCTGTCAACAACTACGTAGATGGCAATCTGTGGGTTGTCAGCTGGAGCATATCCCATGAAGGATACAACGTAGTTCCTCTTATCTCTTGGAATAGTCTCGGCTGTTCCTGTCTTACCACCAATTGCATATCCTGCAGGACGGGCTGTCTTACCAGTACCATTAACTACTACGCCGTTGCAGTACTCAATAATCTTGGCAGAAGTTGTAGCTGATATAGTCTGTTTAAGTACTCGTGGGCTGATATTCTCAACAATTGATCCATCAGAAGCTGTGATCTGCTTAACCACGTGTGGCTCATAGTAGTAACCACCATTGATAAGGGAAGCAAAGGCTGCTATTGTCTGGATCATGGTTACATTGTAGCCCTGACCGAAGGTTGATGTCGCAAGCTCTGTATCACCCATTGTCTGGTTGTTGAATACAAGTGTATTAGTACGGGATTCTCCGTAGAGATCTATATTAGTCTTCAGACCGAAGTTGAACTTCTCCTGGTATTCAAGGAAGGTAGACTTACCAATTTGCTTACCCATAAGCATGAGTGCAACGTTACATGACTGCTCTATGGATTCCTGAACAGACAAGGTACCATCACCACCCTTCTTGTAGTTATGGCACTTGATATCATGATCACCAACATGGAGCTGACCATTACATGTATAGTATTCATCACCTGTCATTCGGCCCGATTCAAGTCCTGTTGCGACAGTAAAAGGCTTGGCAACAGATCCCGGTTCATACGTAGTCGAAATGCAGAAATTTTTCCATAAATAATTAAGATTCTGATATGTGGCGTCATCAGTATTAAGGAGTTCATGAATGTTCTCCTGAGTTATAACCTCAGCCTCATACTCAATGGCACCCTTCTCATTAACCATACTTGACCCAAGGAGCTTCTGCTCGTCTCTTGGATTGTTGAGGTTGAAGTTAGGGTAGCTTGCCATGGCAAGAATCTCACCGGAATTAACATCCATAATGATTGCACCGACATTACGGGCACCATTACCTGTTCTGGCTGCATTCTTATGCTCCTCGTTGAACTGGTAGAGATACTTCTCCACTATCTGCTGGATATTACCGTCAATTGTTGTTACAAGATTATATCCGTCAACTGGCGAGATAGTTGTGCGCTCCAGGGTCTCAGTATCATTAAGATATCCATAAGAACGGCCGTTAACGCCATTAAGTGTATCATTATAGTACTGCTCAAGTCCGTAGTTACCTACGTTATCCTTGCCAGTGAATCCAATTACATCGCAGGCAAGCTCATTATTAGGATAATACCTTCTATACTCTTCCTCGAACCATATGCCCTTAATATGTGAGGCATCCTCAGCATTGGCAACATAGTCATTGTAGACAGCTACCTGATCATAGGTTAACTGCTTCATAGACACGTAATACTGTGAGGTTGGATTAGAGGCAATATAATTCCTTACATCGTTCTCATTGAAGCCAAGGAAGCTCGTTCTAAGAGCTACCATTGTAGGCTCAAGATTCTCCTCATCATTCATAATAGCCTTGCTATCAATGATAAGGTTATATACCTTGTCAGAGGTGGCTAATTTATTACCCATTGAATCCAGGATATCACCACGTCTGAATGGGATTACAGTACTCTCATACTGCTGCTGACTAAGAACCTGCTTCTTATACTGCTCGCCATTGTCTCTTGTAATGGATACAAGCTTAACGCTTAACCCGACAAAAGCTAGTACTACTGCCAAGAACAGTATTACTAGCTTCTCTTCCATCTTATCATTATACGGTTTGTTGATCTGATTCCGACTTCTTCTTCTATCAGCCATTACGGCTACCCCTTAAGCTATTAAAGGTCGCGTAACTGTCTTACGTAATCGCTTCCCTCGCTCTCGATTACAACTACCTGACCTTCCTTAGCATATGTCATTCCTAATTCTTCAATAGCAATCTGCTTAATGTTCTCAAGGCTTACAGAACCATTAATTCTTGCAAGGTTCTCATCATTAGTAAGCTTAAGATCATTGTACTGGCTTTCCAACGTAGCTACTCTCTTGATGCTCATTGTAAGCTCTGAACGCATCTTAACATAACCAAGTAATGTAAGTGCTGTTATAAATATTGCTATACTTAAGAATACCACATATCCAAAGTTCATGTAACGTACTTTTGCCTGATTCCTATGAACTCTTCTAAGTTGACGCTCAGCCTGCTTATTAGGTGCTGCCTTACGTACTGTATTTCCCTGGATATATGAATTGTATCCTGACTGTGTTCTGTTGTTAGATCTTGTTACCTGACTACCCATCTTAGCTTCAATGTCCCCTCATTTTGGCTTGATTTTTCATTTATGCCCTTTCAAATATTCTCAATTTAGAACTCTTTGACCGGCTGTTTTCTTCCATCTCTTCTTCCGATGGAATTATTGGCTTTCTACTTACGTTCCTGCCTTTACTTATCTTTCCACACACACACACCGGAAATTCTGGTGGACATGTGCAAGGATTCTCAGCATTTTTAAATGCCACCTTTACTATTCTGTCTTCCAGGGAATGGAAGGTAATAATTGCAAGTCTTCCGCCCGGGGCTAATCTGTCAATCATGTCATCAAGGGAATCCCTTAGAACTTCCAGTTCTCTGTTACATTCAATCCTTATTGCCTGGAAGGTCTTCTTGGATGGATGTCCATTCTGTCTCTTCTTGGCAGGTATTGCAGCCTTTATTATCTCGTTGAGTTCAAAGGTAGTACCAATTTCGCCCTTGCTTCTGGCTGCTACTATGTGCTTGGCAATGTTCTGTGCGAACTGCTCTTCGCCATAATCTCTAATTATCTTGAACAGTTCCTTCTCTGAGTATCCGTTAACAATGTCCTTAGCTGTAAGGGACTGTCTCTGGTCCATTCTCATATCAAGCTCTGTATCAAATCTGTATGAGAAGCCTCTCTCTACCGTATCAAGCTGGTAAGATGAAACCCCAAGATCAAGAAGAATTCCATCAACCTTGTCTATTCCAAGCTCATCAAGAACATCTGTCATTCTTGAATAATTGCTTCTTACTATAGTTACATTCTTCGATGAACCAATTCTCTCTGTAGCAGTCTTAATTGCTGCCTCATCCTGATCAATTCCTATTAATCGTCCCTTGGGGCCAAGTCTCTTCAGTATCTGCGAAGAATGACCGGCACCTCCAAGTGTTCCATCTACATATATTCCATCAGGCTTAATGTTAAGCCCTTCTATTGTCTCGTTAAGTAATACTGACTTATGTGAAAAATCCATTAAATGCTAAGCCCCAGTTCAGCCATATGCTCTGCGATATCTTCCATATCGTCGAAGTTAGCTGTTCCATCCCAACGATCCTTGCTCCAGATTTCAACTCTGCTGGCAACGCCGATAAGGACAACATCCTTGGTTAAGTCTGCAAATTCTCTAAGCACTGCCGGAAGAAGTATTCTTCCCTGCTTATCTACTTCTACGCTTGTGGCACCAGCTAAGAAGAATCGAACGAAGCTTCTCGCATCCTTATTGGTAATAGGAAGAGTCTTCAGCTTCTCTTCGAAAGCGGCCCATTCAGACATGTCATACACGAATAAGCATCCGTCAAGGCCCTTGGTTACTACGAATTCTTCACCAAGTGATTCACGGAACTTCGCAGGTACTATGACTCTGCCCTTTAGATCAATTGTATGGTTGTATTCACCCATGAACATATTAATCACCGTTTCGGATAGCCATTTTTCCGGCTTTTTGACTCGATTTAAAAGTTATCCACCGAGTTATCCTACTTATCCACCACTTTCTACCACTTTGGCACCATTTTGCACCACTTTTACCCACATTATACAGAGGTTTTCTGCCAAATACAAGCCTTTTTTCAACCCCAAAATGCCAAAAAACCGCGTAAAATCGCCATTTTGTACCGGTGGTGGCCGGGTGGAGGGATAATCTTGTGGTATAAAAAATGACAACCACTATATATTGTGGTTGTCTTAATTTTCCCGAAATATTTCACAAATTTTATCTATATTTTTTTGTTAATATTTACCAATGCCTTGTATGGTATATTTAAGGGGATAAAAGTGTCGAAAACGACTGGAAAGACAGGTTATTAATGAATAAATTTACCCAGAAGGCTTTTTTGCAGTTCTTCTATCCTTCCGCCCTAGTAGGAATAGGTCTTGCTATCTCAAATGTTATAGATTCAATAGTAGTAGGTAACGCATTAGGTGAAGCCGGCCTGGCCGCCATTGGCTATTCCTTACCTATATATATGTTCATAGATGTAATATTTGTTGCCTTAAGTGTTGGTGGCTCAGTCAAGTTCGCCAAGCTCATGGGTAATGGTGATACAGCAGATGCTGACATAACTGCTTCTTCTGTTATCGAAGCAAGTATAATCATCGGCCTCATAATTGGTATACTGGGTGCATTATTCACACCCGGGATTTCTATTCTCCTTGGATCAAGTCCAGCGGATGTCACCACCTACGCCCTCACCGTCTCTTACTCAAGAATAGTCTTTATCACAGTGCCTGCATTTTTCTTAAACTGCGCACTCTACTATCTGATAAGAAGCGATAACCAGGAGAAGTTCGCCGGAATATCCTTCTTCATAGGAACAATCACCGATGTCGTTCTCAATATAGTACTTGTTACTATTCTGGGTGTTGGTATCAACGGAAGCGCCTATGCCACTCTTACAGGGCAGATTGTATCCATAATCTTCCTGCTCTTCCATCTGACTCACAAGGACCGCGTTATCAGCTTCAGGCCGCACCCTGTTGATCTTAAGAATGTCTTCGAATGCATGAGGATTGGTCTGTCAAGTTCCAACCAGTATATAGCCCAGTTTATTTTCATTCTGGTTGCCAACCACATTCTTGTTCGTCTCATGGGCTCTTCGGGTGTTGCGGTATTTGATTTCGTTCTAAACATCTCTTACCTTGCACTCATCTTCATTAATGCAACCTGCGATTCCCTTATGCCACTGTCTGGAACACTATTTGGCGAGCGCAATTTCCCAGAGCTGCACAATGTGCTTAAGTTCTCATTGATTATCGGAGTAAGCATCTCTACAGTCTTCCTCGCCGCATTATCCGTATTCGCCGGCCAGTTATGTGCCTTATTCGGACTCACAAGTCCAGATACCCTGTCCCTTGGCATTGTGGCAGCAAGAATATACCTGTTAAGCGCCTGGTTTGCTGGCATCTCCATGATATCCGGAGCATATTACCAGTC
>DCIU01000077.1:2162-2727 GCA_002317245.1 Lachnospiraceae bacterium UBA1718 | reverse complement strand
GCCCATCCGGATGGCCAGAGCGTTGTGGCTTCAGGCAGACATAAGGGTATTACCTTCGGTGAATATCTTGTGAAAATTGGTGCTGACAATCTTGGTTGGAAGTATCAGGCTGATCGAGCCTTCCCATTGCTTATAAAGCTTATTGATGCATCTAATGACCTGTCTGTACAGGTTCATCCTGGCGATGATTATGCATTAGAGCATGAGAATGAGTATGGTAAGAGCGAACTGTGGCATATAATTGATGCTACTGAGGACGCATGTATATATGTTGGCTTCAAGAAGACGGTTACTAAGGAGGAATTCTTAAGTAGCCTTGAGGATGGAAGTATTCTTGACCTTCTTAATAAGGTTAAGGTCAGCGCAGGTGAGGATTACTATATTCCTGCTGGTACCTGCCATGCTATTGGCGCTGGGGCGCTCATATGCGAGGTTCAGCAGAGCTCTAATTCGACCTATAGAGTATATGACTATAACCGTGTTGATAAGTACGGCAATAAGAGACAGCTTGATATCGATAAGGCATTGGATGTAATTGATCTTAATGCTTATAAGGGCAATGCCA
>DCIU01000077.1:1945-2119 GCA_002317245.1 Lachnospiraceae bacterium UBA1718 | reverse complement strand
ATTAATACCAATGAAGAATCCTTCTATTCGCTGGTGGTACTTAAGGGCGGCGGACTCATCATCGCAGACGGCCAGAAGATGGACATCACCTCCGGCGACTGTATCTTCATTCCTAAGCGCTCTAACAGCGTGAAGCTTGAAGGCGAGATGGAAGTACTTACTGCGAGAATATGA
>DCIU01000077.1:0-1894 GCA_002317245.1 Lachnospiraceae bacterium UBA1718 | reverse complement strand
TCTGACCCCGTCCCCTAGGTTCATCTTGCGAGTTGTTCGAAAAGTCTGTCTATTAAGATTATTACCACAACATTATTATATTTTGTTGTAAATTGTTTGAAAATTTAGTAATATATTACATAGGTCGTGTTAAAAAATAACTTTAATTCGGCAAATTCACACATAGAGGCGGCTTGGGAACCGCCGAAGGAGGGTTACATGAATATTTATACCACTGACAAGATTAGAAATGTCGTATTACTCGGACATGGTGGTGCAGGTAAGACTACACTTGTTGAGTCTATGGCATATCTTGCTGGTCTTACATCTAGAATGGGTAAGGTGCAGGACGGCAATACTATCAGTGATTATGGAAAAGAAGAGCAGAAGAGACAGTTCTCTATTTCTACATCAATTGTTCCAATAGAATGGAATGGCGTTAAGATTAATCTCTTAGATGCTCCTGGATATTTCGATTTCGTAGGTGAGGCAGAAGAAGCAGCAAGTGCAGCTGATGCAGCTATTATCGTTGTTAATGGTAAGGCTGGTATCGAAGTTGGTACTGACAAGGCTTGGGAGATCTGTGAGAAGTATAAGCTTCCTAGAATGGTCTTCGTTACAGATATGGATATCGATAATGCATCATATCGTCAGGTTGTTGAGGATATGACAGCTAAGTATGGTAAGAAGATGGCTCCATTCCACCTTCCTATTAGAGAAGATGAGAAGTTCGTTGGTTATATCAACGTTATCGCTCAGCAGGGTTACAAGTGGAATGGTAAGGAAGTTGTTGAGTGCGACATTCCTGATTACAACCAGGCTAACCTTGAGATCTGCCGTGATACTCTTATGGAAGCTGTTGCTGAGACTAGTGAAGAGTTCATGGACAGATACTTTGGTGGAGAAGAGTTCTCAGAAGCTGAGATCAGATCTGCACTTAGAACTAACATCAACGACGGTACAATCGTTCCTATGTCAATGGGTTCAAGCATTATGTGCCAGGGCGTTTATACACTCCTTGATGATATCGTTAAGTACTTCCCGGCTCCAGACAACAGAACTGTAGCAGGTGTATCTCTTAAGACTAATGATGTATTCGAAGCTAACTATGACTTCTCTAAGGCTAAGTCAGCTTACGTATTCAAGACAATCGTTGATCCATTCATCGGTAAGTACAGCTTAATTAAGGTTTACTCAGGCGTTATTAAGACTGATGATGTTCTCTACAACCTTGATAAGGATGTTGATGAGAAGATTGGTAAAATCTATGTACTCCAGGGCAATAAGCCTGTAGAAGTATCAGAGCTTCATGCTGGTGATATTGGAGCATTAGCTAAGTTAACAGGTGCAAGAACAGGTAATACACTGTCTACTAAGGCTAATACAATTAAGTATGGTAAGGTTGAGCTTCCAACTCCTTACACATATAGAAGATACAAGACAGTTAATAAGGGCGATATCGATAAGGTTAGCCAGGCATTACAGAAGATGATGCACGAGGATCCAACACTTAAGAGTGTTAATGATGCTGAGAATCATCAGATGTTACTCTACGGAATGAGCGAGCAGCACCTTGACATCGTTGTTAGCAGACTTGCTAATGAGTATAAGGTTGCAGTTGAGCTCTCTGATCCTAAGGTAGCTTACCGTGAGACAATCAAGAAGAAGTCTGACGTTGAATACAAGTATAAGAAGCAGTCAGGTGGTCATGGACAGTATGGTCACGTTAAGATGACATTTGAGCCAAGTGGTGATATCGAATCAGCTTATACATTTGAGCAGATCGTAGTTGGTGGTGCAGTTCCTAAGAACTACTTCCCAGCGGTTGAGAAGGGTCTTGCAGAGTCAGTTGGCCGTGGACCATTAGCAGCTTATCCAGTAGTTGGAATCAAGGCTGTATTATACGATGGATCTT
>DCIU01000117.1:31055-31423 GCA_002317245.1 Lachnospiraceae bacterium UBA1718 | reverse complement strand
CTATCTTACATAATCATATAATTCTTCCAGTTCATCACCGGTTATTCTTCGAAGTGTCCCTGGCTTAAGCTTTCCAAGCTCAATATTGGCCACCCTCACTCTCTTAAGACTATGAACCTTAAGTCCTAAGCTCTCGCACATTCTTCTAATCTGACGATTAAGTCCCTGCGTAAGGATAATCCTGAAGGTATAGGGTCCAATAATCTCAACCTTACAGGGCTTAGTCTTCACATTAAGTTCTCTAAGGAATATGCCTGCTTCCATCTTCTCCCTGAATCCCTCAGGCAGTTCCTTGGTTGTCTTAACTATATATTCCTTCTCGTGATTACCACTACCACGCATGAGCAGGTTAATAAGCTCACCGTCAT
>DCIU01000117.1:29577-30849 GCA_002317245.1 Lachnospiraceae bacterium UBA1718 | reverse complement strand
AAGCTTCCTGCCATTAACAGTCACCAGGTCTCCAGGACTCACTCTTACCCCCATAGTAGCGACGCTACCGTTAACAGTAACCTTACCACTGTCAATAAGTTTATCAGCCTCACGTCTGGAACAAATGCCACATTCCGCTATATATTTATTCAATCTCGTAGAATTATCCATAATATACCTATTTTGAGTCTAACCTATAGAATTATACCACATATTGTGGTTACTGTGGCATTTACACACAAAAAAAGCGGGTATCCGAAGATACCCGCTAAATAGTCTAAATAATTGGAATTAGCAAATTCCCTGAGCCTTCATAGCATCAGCAACCTTAAGGAAACCAGCGATGTTGGCACCAGCAACATAGTCACCCTCCATGCCGTACTTCTTAGCAGCGTCATCAAGGTTATGGAAGATGTTGATCATGATGTTCTTAAGCTTAGAATCAACTTCCTCGAATGTCCAAGAAAGTCTCTCTGAGTTCTGGCTCATCTCAAGAGCTGATGTAGCAACACCACCTGCGTTAGAAGCCTTACCTGGGCAGAAGAGAACCTTGTTAGCCTGGAAGTACTCAACAGCTTCTGGAGTTGAAGGCATGTTAGCACCCTCTGCTACAGCAAATACGCCGTTAGCAACAAGCTTCTTAGCATCCTCAAGGTTAAGCTCGTTCTGTGTAGCACATGGAAGAGCGATATCAACCTTAATCTCCCACTGATTTGTTCCCTCTGTAGCCTTATCATGGTACTGAGCTGATGGTCTAGCTGCAGCGTACTCTGTAAGACGTGCTCTCTTAACTTCCTTAACCTCCTTAAGAAGTGCAACATCGATTCCTTCTGGATCGTAAACCCAACCTGTTGAATCAGAACATGTTACAGGCTTAGCACCAAGCTGCTGTGCCTTCTGGATAGCGTAGATAGCAACGTTACCTGAACCAGAGATAGCAACTGTCTTACCAGCGATGTCCTTACCATTGCACTTAAGCATTTCCTCTGTGAGGTAGAGAAGACCATATCCTGTAGCCTCTGTACGAGCAAGTGATCCACCGTAAGAAAGACCCTTACCTGTAAGAACGCCTTCGTAGAGACCTGTAAGTCTCTTATACTGGCCATACATATAGCCGATCTCACGAGCACCTGTTCCGATATCACCAGCTGGTACATCTGTATCAGCTCCGATATACTTCTGAAGCTCTGTCATGAAGCTCTGGCAGAATGCCATTACTTCTCTATCTGACTTACCCTTAGGATCGAAATCAGAACCACCCTTACCACCACC
>DCIU01000117.1:17155-29567 GCA_002317245.1 Lachnospiraceae bacterium UBA1718 | reverse complement strand
CACCGATTGGAAGGCCTGTAAGTGAGTTCTTGAAGATCTGCTCGAAACCGAGGAACTTGATGATACCTAAGTTAACTGATGGATGAAGTCTAAGACCTCCCTTGTATGGTCCAATTGCTGAATTGAACTGTACTCTCATTGCGTTGTTAACCTGAACCTGACCCTTGTCATCAACCCATGGTACTCTGAAAAGAATCTGGCGCTCTGGTGTTGTAAGTCTCTCAAGGAGAGCGTCTTTTCTGTACTCTTCCTCGTTAGCCTCGATAACAACTCTTAATGACTCAAGAACTTCCTTAACTGCCTGATGGAACTCTGGCTGTGCTGGGTTCTGAGCAACTACTCTGTCATAAACTTCATCAACGTAAGACATTTTTAAATCCTCCTGTTTTTAACTGCGCACTATGCGCTAATGTACTAAAAAATAAAAATAGGCGCCAAACAATAATGTTCGACGCCCTTGTCTTAATAGATACTAACACGTTGTATACAATTATGCAATACCTTTTTAACAAATAAAAGTATAAAATTCATACTTAATAAGTATAACTACTTATTCTATTCCAGGAACTCGCTCTTAACATAGCCAGTCTTGCCGTTATACTTAACCTTACTCCAGCCATCCTTGTTCTTCTGAAGAACCTCAAGCTTCTCTCCACCATAGATAACTGTAATCTTATTACTCTCTGTGCTGGCCTTCTCACGAAGATTTATTGTCTCCTTAACAGTAGCCGAACCAGATTCAGGTGATGCTGCAGCAGCCTCCTCGTCAGTAGGCTGGTCCTTCGTAGCTGTATCTTCTGTATTAGTAGAAGAACTGCCACCAACTGGCTCTAAGAACTCTGACTTAATGTATGCTTCCTGTCCCTCGAATTCAATCTTAGACCATCCATTGAGCTTGTCCTCAAGAAGGGTAAATATCTGTCCCTCCTGAGCCTTACCAAGCTTATCAGCTCCTTCGGAATCAGAACTACGAACATTAACTACTGTTGTAGCCTTAACCTTCTTCTCTGTCTGAACCTCAGCCTCTTCTGTCTCCTCCTCTACTACTTCAGGAGTTACTTCAGGAGTCACCTCTGCCTTAGCAAGCTCTTCACCAACAGATACCTTCATCTGAACAGCCAGCTCATCCATGTAAGCAGCGAGCTCAGTATTCTCTGTCATAATCTCATTGAATTTAACATTAATTGTATTGCTTAAGTCAACTACATCATCCTGAACAGAGAGAACCTTACAGTATTCTGTAACCTTCTCATCCTGTGGATCTTCATTAATGTAATAGCTACCCGAATCATTCCTGCATACATACCATACATTAAGACCAGGAATCTGCTCTTCATATCCTTCAATCTTAACCTCATAGTATACATATACAAGGAATGAATCCTCGACTGGTCCCTTCTTGGTATAGCACTTAATTACAGGGTACGAAGATACATAATCTGCTTTCTTCTGAATAACAATGATTTCCTTATCATCAACACCTGTTCTTAGGGTGCTAATTGTATCCGCATCGCCATTAGCTGCAGCATTGTAGTACTTCTTCATGAGATCATTGATCTCTGGATATGCATCCTCTTCCATTGGGTCCTCTGGAATAACGTATTCTTCCTCCGCTTCCACAGTCTCCTCTACAACAACATCAACAGCTTCCTTATTCTTCTTAGCAAGTACAGTAGTAACAACAAGTGCAATAATAACTGCTACAACAAAGCCAAGTATTATAAAGAAAATCTTCAAATTATCTTTAATTAAAGTCTTAACATCCTTAGCCCACTCAGAGAGTGTTGCCAGGAATTCCTTCCATTTCTCTGCCAAAATAATACTCCTTGAATAAAAAATGTGCCCGACAGGAATCGAACCTGCATTAAAGGCGTCGGAGGCCTCCGTTCTATCCATTAGACTACGGGCACTTGTGCACCGCAATTGTATACCTAATTGTTACAAAATTATTACAACCTTTGTATAATACCACAAATGGCATTAAATGTCTAATTGCGCCACCCTGCGTCCACTTATCTTACACAGATAATATAAGCCAAGTCACCTTCTGATCTCCTGAATTGCTTACTGAAATTCTTATTTATATAATCAATAACCGACTCATCATATGTCACTAACATTGGCCATTCGTTGCTCTCATAATCTTCGTCTGTCATCTCAGGACTAATCATAACATAATTAGCCTCTTCAAGACTTACAGCTTCCGGCTCAACATCATAATAGAACTTAAGTACATACTTCTGGTAATCATCAGTAAGATATATCTTATCCATATTAGATACTGATTCACCAGCCTTCTCCATAGCTACAAGCGCATCTCTAATATGGTTCTCCCTGTCAGCAAGTGGCCTGTTGTAATCATAAGAAGTGAATCTAATAACCGATACGACTCCAAGGATGGCTACGATGGCAATAGAGGCAATCGCTCTCACCTTTTCACTGCTAATACTGCTAATAACCATACTAATAATAAGAGTAATTCCAATACTCATCGGAACCATTATAAAACTGCATACTCTCTTATATGGATGTACGGACTGAATAAGCAGCATTACTATAGCTAACAGCATTGACCCACCTACTAAGAGCCACTGGAAATACTGATTGTTATTCTTATAGTTCTTAACAGCCAACATAATGGACAGAATAATAATAGCTATCATTACAATGACCATCAGAATGCCCAGTCCCGAATAGCACTGCTCGAAGAAATCCCTGAAGTATCCGGGCATGCCAAGGGTCGCCACCTTGCGGTCAATGCTCTGGATATATGGCGTAGCTAACATATATTCAATACCCGTCTTAGCCGACTGTATAGGAGCCTTAAGTATAACCTTGACCTGATGAAGACCGTACAAAGGACTCTCTGGATTCTTACATAATAGATTAGCTCCAATTGCAAGCCAGATTATTGTGTATAGCATAACCACAGCTACCGCAGCAATAAGGGCTGTCAGTATAAGCTTCCACATGACCTTAGTCTGCTTCTTGCTTAGTAGGTAGAAGCCTCCAATCAGACACACAGGTATAACCCAGTACATGGAGCTTGGAAGTATATAGAGACCAAGTGTCAGTGATATACCGAACTTCACATAGTCAGAAGCCCTGCATCCCTCAACGCATATTCTGTATAAGGAGATAATTGCCACAAGAAGGCAGGTTATAGCCAGTGTGTAGCCGCGTCCCTGAACAGACAGATTATGCACGATATTGGCACTGGCATATAGTACAGCCGCCATAATTGCATAGGCTCTGTTTATCTTGTCCTTTCTCGTCTTATTAAGAAGTCTGAGGGTGAAGTTATAGATTAATATGATATTTGCTATGGCTGCAACAAATGATACTCCCCTTAGTCCAATATATGAATTGCCAAAGAGATCAAGGAAACCTGACAGCACTGAGTAACCTACATGATTGTTAGGTACTGGCCAGTGGATGGCTGCATATACAGGTCCCCTGCTGATGAAGGAATAGTAGGTATATAGCTCATCGTACCAGGGCCCGTTAGTGAACATCATAATGCCATAGAGGGCTGCCATAATAAGGGCAAATATTACAATCTCAATATTTAGTTTACTGAAGTCAATCTTTTTAATATTCACTATTTCATCCCAAGCTTATATATATTGAACCAGTATCTCTCAAGCAGGACACTGGCCTGCTCTGAACCCGTGATTCCCTGCTCACTCCACTTATCTAATATCTCATCCCTGCTGTTAAAACTGCCCAAGAAGTATACATGAGGATTATCCCTGACAATCGCTGCCACGTCTTCATCCGATACGAACTCTCCTGTTCCATGAAGCATGTCAGGAATAAGACCATCTATATCTGCCTCGTACAGACAGACTCTGTTGTCCATCCTATAGCCAATTACACTGGCAACATGGTCGAAGTTACATATTAATACAGCATCATCCTCAAGAGATTCAAGAGCCGCCTTCGTATCCTCCATGAAGAGTACCTTCTTATGCTCTTCTAAGTAAAAACCTTTGATACTAAGCTTACCAGCAAAGGCAAATATCATTATTGCAATGAAGCTGGCTATAAAGTATACAAGGCTATCCTCCCACATCCTGTCCACAAGAATAGAGACCACAAGCCACATAAGGCCCAGGGCCGGCACCATATATCTGTAGACAAATATCGGAGTACCAATTATAGACAGTACAAAACCACTTAAGATTATTACCGCCAGAGGGATAAAGCCTATTGTAAGCAGATTGATTAGCTCCTTATCCCTTCTCTTAATCAGGTTAAGTATTATCATTAGGCCAATCGCTGCTATCACAAGGCCGGCAGCTATATAGCACATTGCTCCATATGGAGCTACTGGCAGGGTAATGAACTTAATGCAGCCAGCAATACTTCTTATTGTAAGAGGCTGAATCCAGTAACTGCCATTAACAGTTGTAGCCTGTCTAAGCAGAGTAGGAAGCCATGGAATATAGATGACTACAGAAGCCGCCACGCAGATTAGTAGTCTGTTAATAAGGCTCTTCCTGTCTCCCTTATCTCCTACAAGGATCATAATTAATAAGGAAGCATATACTCCCACTATACCAATGCAGGCATAGTACTGAGTGTAGGCTGTTAATATACCAAGCAGCCATAGAATTACCCACTTCCAGGTCCTGCTTCCCTCCTGGATTATAGACAGGGCAAGCAGACCAGCACCAGTAATCATAAGCAGGGCAAGTGAATACATTCTTATCTCTACATAATAATTACCAATCTGTGGCATGCATATTACTAACCAGGAGAATAGTCCCATAGCCAGATGACCGAATCGCTTCCTGATATATGTAAGAGCAATTATTAACAATCCGACACCGGGTATGACGGATGCAAGCTTAGCTGCTGTAACAAGACCTACTCCCGGTATGAGCCCGATAATAGCAGCCATCACCTTCAGATATATATAGTAGAATGGTGGATGAACATCTCTGGCAGTAAGTTTAATAAGCTCACCTATACTGCCCTTAATAAAGCATAAGGAGAAAACTTCATCGTACCAGATATCATCTGTTACTGTCTGCGCAGCCATAAAAATAAGCACCACTACGGATACTAAAATCAAGACACAACCTATGCACTTTTTAAGCATATTTTTCTGGCAAATCATAGTGTCAGTATAGCATTTGCCTGGATATCTGTAAAATGATATACTAACCACTATGAGGGAAAAAGGCACCAACAAATACAAATTAATTAACACAATATTGCTGGCCATTTCATTCATTGTCAGACTGGTATATATACTTATTACTTCAGTCGGAGAAAGACAGCATGACTTAGGTTATGCCACTTCACTTCACGATGATATTATCAATCCCGGTCATCTTGGATATGTTGAATATATAGCTAAGTTTCATCATCTTCCGGATTTTGATCCCTTCTCTATATTCTCCTATTACCATCCACCGCTTCATCACATAGTTGCATCACTTTTTCTTAATGCTGCTGATATGCTTGGCATTAAGGAACCTGGTGTATATGAAGTAATTCAGATTCCAACTTTTATCTATTCATGTATAACAATATATGTATCTTACAAGGTACTTAAGCTTATATGTAAGGATGATCGTAAGATTACAATAGGCTTTGCTCTTATAGCCTTCCATCCAGGTCTAATATATATGACTGGTTCCATTAATAATGATATGATGGCGCTGATGTTCACAGTGCTCTGTGTCTACACTACTATTCTATGGTTCCAGAATGAATACAGACTTAAGTATCTCATTTATATGGCATTATGTATGGGCTTCGGGCTTATTGCCAAGCCAAACATTGTAATTATGGTAGTTCCTATGGGGCTTGTAATGCTAATGCATATGTATGATATGTATAAAGCTGGTGAGTTCGGCAAAGTCTTCGGACACTACTGTATATTCGCAGCCATCTCTGGTCCAATAGGATTATCATGGACTATTAGAAATGCCATTAGATTCGGCACAAAGCCCGGCATTCCTTCTCCTAGTCCTAACCAATGTGTAAGCGGTTATTCTCTCTTTAACAGACTGGTATTGCCAAGCAGCTCCTGTATAAGCTTCCCATTCTACTCAGAGAATGCAACCTACAATAATAATATGTGGCAGATATGCTTCAAGACTTCTCTGTTCGCAGAGATATGGCCAACTGAAATATCTCCAATTGGCCTTCGTCTCTGTCAGTTATTATTTATATCAGCCGTAATTCTTGGAATATACTGTGCTGTTATGTCGATAGTGAAGCCTATCCGGCTAATTAAGCAAAATGATAAGGTTATGGGTATCTTCTTATTATCAGGCTATGTATCCGTGATATTGATGTTCTACTTCTTCGTTCTTAAGTACCCATTTACCTGCTCTTGTAATTTCAGATACGTAGGAATATCACTTCTCTACTCCGCTATTGCATTAATTCCCTATACCAGATTAAATACTGATTAATATCTAGAGAGCCTTATTCAAGGCTCTCTAGCCAGTTATTGGCCCTATGATACAGATAAGCGTGGTCCGATAATATCTCTTCTTCGCTAATCTCTGCAGCATTAACCTCCCTCACCATACTGGTTAAGAAACCCCTGCTAATATCAGCCACACTGCCCACGGGAATCAGTATGATCTCATGGATTGAACTTGGAAGGATATAGAAGTCAGATTCGAAGGAATCTGCTATACACTTAAGCATGTCTGTATAAGCCATACAGGTAGCGCCATACCATCTTGCCTGATTAGTAAGGACATACATGCAGTTATTACCTATCTCGTCCTGGAGGTCATAGGGAATATCTGTCTCCCCCGGACAGTTAGCTTCTGGTAATTTAAGTACCCCCAGTAAATCTCCTACCATATCTACAAGGGCTGATCTAACAGGTGGATACATACGCATCATATTCTCCTTAGCATCATGATGGAGCTCTGTGACAGTAACATTCCATTCGTCAAACAGTTCGTTCTTTATTAGAATTGATGCCTCTCCAACCTTAATCTCCGTTACCATTATGAAGAATACAAGCGCAAGGTCTGCAAACTCAATATAGGGAGCATTAGTTAACAGTTCCCTATTAAGTTCTCTGCTTACCAACTTCATACCCAGCCTCTGTCTTACAAGCTCATAGTTCTTAACAAAATCAACATCAAAATCATCAAGATAGTCATTCTCATTCCTAATATCTATTATCTCCCTTATAATCTCCGCAAAGCTTGTACCATCACTATAATCCTCATATAGCTTATCAATATAAATGCTTGGTGACAGGTTACATACATCCTCTCTTATTAAGAGTGCATGCCTGATAATGCCATTATTCTTGTTAACACTACTAATTGTTATAGAGTAGTTATCACCATAGTAGCATTCCAACCTGCTAATCAGCTTATCGCAGAATATCTCGAAATCGCTTCTTTCTTCGTCGCTTCTAATTGTCTGTCTCTCATCTTTAGAATTCATAATTCTTCCTTTCTTAATGTCAAAACTAACGCATCTTACAGACAATTAAGCAATAAAAAAGGCAACGACCATTGTCGTTGCCTTACAAGCAATTCTATGCGAATTATACTCTTGAAAGATACTCACCTGTTCTTGTATCGATCTTAATCTTATCGCCCTGCTCAACGAAGAGAGGAACAAGAACGTTAGCACCAGTCTCAACAGTTGCTGGCTTAGTAGCACCTGTAGCTGTATCACCCTTGAAACCTGGCTCTGTCTCAGTAATCTCAAGCTCAACAAATAATGGAGCTTCTACAGCGAATACATTACCATTGTGTGAGCAAACCTTACACTCTTCGTTCTCCTTAACGAACTTAAGAGCATCACCGATTGCATCCTTACCAATAGCGATCTGCTCATAGCTCTCATTGTCCATGAAATAGAATAAATCTCCATCGCTGTAAAGATACTGCATATCTTTTCTATCTATACGTGCTGTTGGGCACTTCTCTGTAGGACGGAATGTCTTCTCAACTACACCACCAGACTTAATGTTCTTAAGCTTAGTACGTACGAAAGCTGCGCCCTTACCTGGCTTTACATGCTGGAACTCGATAATCTGAAAGATATTACCTTCGAACTCGATTGTAACACCATTTCTGAAATCACCTGCTGATATCATATAATAATCCTCCTAAAAATTGACGTCGTAATCCTTTAATAGTTTATACTATGTTAACAAGATTTTCAACAATAAATTACTTATTATTTAGCCTTTTTACGTGCAAAATACTCTTTCAGCACAAAATACTCCAGTCTTCTCTTAAGAATAATCTGTATTTCTTCATGCGGATCAATGTATTTAACCATAAATGATTTAATACCTGCTCTCTTGGCCCCCCATACATCAGTGAATATTTGATCGCCTATGAAGATAGTTGTATCTACAGTCGTCCCCATTAGCTCACAGGCCTTAATGTAGCCCTCTGTCTTAGGCTTACCAGCTTTACTAATGGCGTGGACATGAACGTCCGCATTGAACATATCTACTCTTGGCTGCTTATTATTGGACAATAAGGTTATGTCAAAACCGATTGCCTTAAGTCTTTCTATTAGTTCAATACTTCTGGCATCTGCAGGCGCCCCATGGGTAACAAGTGTATTGTCTATATCATATATAAGTCCTCTGTAGCCAGCAGCATACAGATCCTCATAGGGTACTACATAGGATGATTCATAATATTCATCAGGGTAAAACTTCTCAAACATGATGAGATTATAGCATAAAAAAAAGACCTGCGTCCATTAACACAGGTCTTAGAGAACTATTTAGCTAATACAGTACCATCTTCTGAATTGAATACATTGGCTGAATTGCCAACAAAGTAATTGTATTCCTGTAAGATGCTGTCCTGCTTCATATCTGAGATAGCCTTCTGCATATCAAGAATCTTGATATCACTGTCAGAACCGATATATGAGAAGTCGTCTCCTTTATTAAATGTAAGTGAGACGCTGTTAGGGTCAGTAGTTCTAGGAGCATTATTAATCTCCTGAATGTCAAAACTCTGCTTAGGAGCTTCTGTAACAGATTCTACAGGCTTAACAGCTTCCCTAGGTTCTGCCTTAGGAATGTTATTAATTCTATAATCGCTCTGGAAGTAATTAAAGCCACCATAATTAGTACCTATACCCATCGTCTCACCACCTTTCTTTTTTTATTTCCTTACAATGTATATATCGTATAAGTTTCTAAAAACTTAAGTGCAAGTTATCTTCCACTCATAACCTTCTTAAGCTCATCCATAAATGTATTAAGATCCTTGAACTCACGATATACAGATGCAAATCTTACATATGCAACCTCGTCAAGTGCCTTAAGCTTACGCATCAGAATCTCACCAATAATATCTGAAGAAATCTCCTTCTCTTCCATATTGAAGATCTCTGTCTCAACATCATCAATAAGTCCAGTAATCTGAGCAGCGCTCACTGGTCTCTTATGACAAGCTCTTAAGATACCACTCTCAATCTTAGATCTGTCATATGCTTCGCGGTTATTATCCTTCTTAATAATGATAAGAGGAATAGTCTCAACCTTCTCATATGTAGTAAATCTCTTACCACACTCATCACATACTCTTCTTCTTCTAATAGAGTTATTCTCTTCAGCTGGTCTTGAATCGATTACTCTTGTGTTCTCATGATTACAAAATGGACACTTCATGTTTCACCCCTAAAAATAAAAATACTCAGCCACAATAGTGAGTTCATAATTAAATATTATAAATAAATAATAATAATTATGTCAACCCTTTTGCCATTTTAGGCCTGTGACTAAGTATTTAATAAAGAATGTGTGGAGCTGTAAGCCGGGTTATGTCCTTTAAGACGATCATCTATCTAGGACGACTGTTACCAGCCGCCTCAAGCAACCTACCCGGAGACGAGACGGGCCGCCTCATAGTCTCCATATTTGGTCTTGCTTCGGATGGGGTTTACATGGCTACAGCTGTTACCAGCTGCACGGTGGTCTCTTACACCGCCTTTCCACCCTTACCACTTACGTGGCGGTATATCTCTGTTGCACTAGCCTGGGAGTCACCTCCACCGGACGTTATCCGGCACCCTGCCCTGCGAAGCCCGGACTTTCCTCACCTGATTACTCAGCCGCGATCGTCCACCCCACACATATTTATTCTATTTATTTTTTATCCAGCACACGGTGCTTAATCTCACTCAGGCCATCCTTGAATTTCTTAGATACCATGAATGGATTACCGATAATTGCAGTACGTTTGAAGAAATCCTTCTTGTCAAATAACTGCTCCAATCTGTCCTGCATAACCTTAGCGCGAATTCTAATATCTGCTAACTCCTGGCGATGCTCTTCAGACATATCAAGCTTATCCTTAGCAGCAGCTAATTTAGCCTCAATAGCAAGCAGCTTATCGTTAATGTACTCATTCCTCTTCTCAATAAGTTCTTCCTTCTCTTCCTCTGCAAAAGCTATAACAACATCCATCCTCTTCTGGAGTCGCTCAATCTCAACCTTAATAGCCTCTAACTTAATAAGAGCATCTCTGATATCCCATGCAGCCTTGAAAGAAAGCGTATAATCCACAATAAAGAGGAAGGCAGCCATCGTTACACCAGCCTGAAGGGCCTTATATGGAATCATTGTTACTAAATTCGCAATAGGCTTATGAACGAACTGTGTCATAAGAATGGTTGCAAATCCCCATCCACAGGAAGCATATAAGCATATGTGGCCATTAATATTGAACTTATTATTTGAATAATCCCAGTATTTGACCTTGAAGATTGCTTCCATTGCAGCACCTGTACAGTACTCAAGTATGGAAGCTAGTATCATTCCGGAGAAAAATGTAAGCACTAGGTTATCCTTGAAGGGAGCCGCCGCTATAAGCATTGTAATGGCGCCACATCCATAAATAGGAATAACCGGGCCTCTCATAAATCCCCTGTTAATAAACTTTTTTGCACGAACTGAGCAGAAGGAGCATTCCCAGATCCAACCTACGAAGCAATAAAAAAAGAAGAAAAAGCCCCACTGCAAATCAGTATACTCTGATAATATTGCTCTCATATATCCTCTTACTCATTCAAATAATAATTAACCATCAAGATTACTGAAGTCTATTACCTCATTCTTAGGCTTCTTGACAGTTGTAATACTGTTAGCATAGAGAACCGGTCCCATACCCTGATATGCTTCATGGTTCTCAATATGTATAGTTGCGTTCACTTTTACCCAGCTCTTCTCAGGCAGGTCCTTAGCACCTTTGAACTGACAGATAAAGCCAAGCATGGCAATATCATCAGCACAGCATGTCATAGCCATGCGTCCTGGCACAAAGTAACCATCTGGGAACATAGGTGGCTTAACAACCATAGCCGTATATTCAATAGTCTTACCATCGTATCTCTCAAGATTATCCATGATATCCATGTACCAGATAGCGTATCCAGTATCATTAAGTTCGATAACAGGTGCCTCAAGATCAAATGGAAGTTCTTCAGCAAGGCTTACATTAAGCTCGCCCTCGCTATCCTCGAAGATAACCTCTGCTCTGGCATTGACACTCTTAATGTTTCTCTTATATGATGCAAGGTCATCAATTCCGTCGCATCTGTTGACGATAACCATCTCACTTCCCTTAACCTGCTCAGCTACAAGCGAACGCATATTGGCGAAATACATAGGGAAGGTTGTCGCATCAATATTAGTAATCTGCTGATCAAGGCTCCAGTCTGAAGGCAGCTTAATATTCTTAGGATTCCACATTCCATTGAACTCAATTACTACTCTGACTGGCTTATATTTCTTGGCAAGGGACTGAAGATATTCAGGATTGAAATCCTCCTCATCCTCAATTACCTCCATAACCGTCTTACTCTTAGCAAGCAGTGCCTGATCGTACTCCTCTTCGCCCTCTTCACAGACGATGAGAAGTGTTGTACCTCTTGTCTGGAAATAATCCTGAGCAAGCGTGTACTTGATGAACTGGGTCTTACCACTCTCCAGGAAACCATTAATCATAAATACAGAAATTGTCTTATCAAACATTTCTCTAACCTCTGTCTCTTATGAGAAAAGCTTAGTAAGCTCATCCTCATGTAATCCTGATCCGATAACACAGATCTTGCCAGTAACGTCTGGCCTGCCGGCACGTACGTTAGCCTCACCTGGTGTATAGTCGAAGTAAATCCACTCATTAGATTCGCTATCCTGAACCATACCCTTACTTCTTAAGATCATACCGTACTTGTTGCAGTCATCAAGCTCCTCAAGGATGTTCTCAATCTCCTCGCGAGTATACTTCTTGGCATTCTCATATCCCCAGCTGGTGAATACTTCATCTGCATGATGGTGATGGTGATCATGGTCATGACAGCCACATGTACATCCCTCGCCATGGTCATGATGATGATGCTCATGCTCGTGGTCGTGGTCATGATGATGATGCTCATG
>DCIU01000117.1:13370-17136 GCA_002317245.1 Lachnospiraceae bacterium UBA1718 | reverse complement strand
TCATGGTCTTCCATAAGCTCTGCCATAAGCTCTGCCTCAAGATCTTTGGCACCCTCAATAGTCTCTAAGATAACCTTACCCTCAAGGTCATCCCAAGGTGTAGTAACGATTGTAGCCTTAGCATTGTGGTCTCTTATCATCTCAACTGCCTTGGCGGTCTTATCCTCAGATATAAGTCCTGTACGGCTTAAGATAATAGTTCCTGCATTCTCAATCTGATTTAAGAAGAACTCACCAAAGTTCTTAATATACATCTTAGCCTTAGATGCATCAACTACAGCTACTGCACTGTTAAGCACTACCTGGTCACCAAGATCTGCCTCCTTAACAGCCTTCATAACGTCTGAAAGCTTACCAACTCCTGAAGGCTCAATAAGTACTCTCTCAGGATGATACTTATCTATAACCTCATGAAGTGCAGTACCGAAGTCTCCAACCAGTGAGCAGCAGATACATCCGGAATTCATCTCAGTGATCTCGATTCCTGCGTCCTTAAGGAAGCCTCCATCAACACCAATCTCACCGAATTCATTCTCGATAAGTACTACCTTCTCACCTGCGAAGGCTTCACTAAGAAGCTTCTTAATAAGTGTTGTCTTACCAGCACCTAAAAATCCTGATACAACATCAATTTTTGTCATAATTACCTCCTACATATGTACTGGCAAAGGTGCCAGATACAATCTTATACATCGAAGCAGGATCCTCCTACGAATTCTCTTGCTATCGAATTATTTGGAAGAGATTCTGATGGAATGCTTAAGAAATATCCTAAGAACTTCAACAGTCTCTTGGCTTCATAATATTCTGGTTCTTCAGGGCTAATACTATAGAGTATAGGCTCGGCATACTGCTTAAGAGCAGCAAGCTCATAGATCAGAACCGAATTGAACATTACATCTGCGCCCTCCTGGAATGGGAAGATATATGATTCCTCACCCTTTCTGACATTAGGCCACATCTGAATTGTTCTCTTAGCACTTGCGCCTCTTGTACGATAATCACGTACCATACGTCTTAACAGTCTACCATCTGTAGTAGGAATTCTGTTATGCCCGTCAACGTTAAGGGATGTAAGTGCACTAATATATACCTTGAACTTACTATCATCTGGAAGAGCATAGCTCATCTTAGGATTGAGGCCATGAATTCCTTCAATTACCAGGATATCATCTGGCTCAAGCTTCATAATGTTACCATTATACTCCCTGTGTCCAGTCTTGAAGTTATAAGTTGGCATAGATACTTCTTTGCCTGCAAGAAGGTTGAGCATATCATCATTGAACTGCTTAACATCTAATGCCTCAAGACATTCGTAGTCAAAGTCACCTTTCTCATCTCTTGGAGTATTCTCTCTGTTAACAAAGTAATTATCCAGAGCAATTGGATGAGGTGTAAGACCATGAGTACGTAACTGAATCGATAGTCTGTGTGAGAATGAAGTCTTACCTGATGAAGATGGTCCGGCAATCATAATGAACTTAATTCCACCACGGCTAACTATCTCACTGGCAATCTCTCCAATTCTTCTCTCCTGAAGAGCCTCCTGAACAAGTATCATGTGTTCTGTATTACCAGCACAGATCTGATCATTAAGATCTCCTACATCATCAATATTGAAGTGATTGTTCCATACTGTTGAATCGTACAGAGCATTAAAGAGCTTCTCTCTTGGCTCAAATTCCTTAACCACCTGAGGATCCTTCTCATCAGGAAGAATAAGCATGAATCCTTCCTTATACTGAATCAATCCGAAATGCTTAAGATAGCCTGTTGATGGAAGCATATATCCATAGTAATAATCCTTGTAATTATCAATAGAATATACATTTACTGACGAACCCAGTCTGTACTTGAAGAGCTTAGCCTTATCAGTCATTCCTCTGCTCTCAAAATCAGCAATTGCATCGTCCAGCGCAACAGCTCTCTTGTTAATTGGAATATTTGCCTCTGCAAGTTCTCTCATTCGAGCTGAAACCTGCTCTACCAATTCTCCACTTACCTTATAATCACCCTTAGAAGATATATATGTTCCATTACCAATTGTGAATTCAACCTTAGCCTTGCCAGTGACTGGACCGCCAAGTACATCTGATAATGCCTTCATGAAGAGCATGGTAACGCTTCTTCCATAGGCTTTATGACCAATTGTATCTCTTAATGTAATGAATTCAATAACTGAATCCTTAGCTACAGTTCTGTGTAATTCCCTAATCTTCTTATCTTCAAAAGCAAGAACAATCGCTGGCTCATCAGGCTTCTGATATTCCTTGGCAATATCTTCTAATATTGTTCCCTGTGGATACTCTCTGACTTCACCATTAATAGTAAGTTTTATCATGAATAACCCTCCTTTTTGCTATATAACCCCTTAATCAATACTATCAATAATACTGATTTCATACTTTATAGATAATGCCCTCTCATTATCTTCACCACTGTTCTTTGATATATTCTCAAGTATTGCAGAGTAAGAATTTCTCTTATACTTAAGATAGTCTAATAAGACCTCAGGCTTTCTTTTGATAAGTATTGGCCCGTATCTGAGTTCTGCTTCGCTTAAGTTACCAGTCTGCCCACCTGTGGCAGGAACAAGTCTCATTGCCGTATAGTACTTACCCTCATCAAGTACCATTGCTTCATCATCAATGGCAAATCCCAGTTCATATAGACTTTTTCTAACAAATTCAAGTTCTGACTGGGCCTGAAGAACAATAGTTTCCAGTGCATGACACTTATCTAAATTATCTTTTATGATTTTAACTGCTAACTGCCCGCCTATTCCAGCCATCAGAGCAACCTCTGCTTCCAGTCCCCCTTTGGAATCAAAGTTAAGCTCACTTAGGCCATCAGACAGTCTGACTTCTATTCTGTCCTCAAGACCTGCTTCCTTAATATGCTCCCTGGCACCTACAAGAGGTCCCTCGGCAACATCCATGGCAAATACCTTCTTTGCAAGCTTATTCTGAATGAGATATATAGATACCCATCCGTGGTCACAACCTATGTCGGCCACGGTTTTGCCCCTAGGAATTAGGCTGACATTCATCAGCATTCTGTCACTTAGCTTATGCATAATTGCCATTTATTCAAGATAATCTCTGAGTTTTCTGCTTCTGGTTGGATGACGGAGCTTTCTAAGAGCCTTAGCCTCAATCTGACGAATTCTCTCACGAGTAACATTGAACTCCTTACCAACTTCTTCAAGAGTACGGCCTCTGCCATCCTCAAGACCGAATCTTAAGCTTAATACCTTCTTCTCTCTGTCTGTGAGGGTATCAAGAACCTCATCAAGCTGCTCACGAAGAAGTGTGTATGCAGCTGCATCAACTGGTACAGGAACGTTGTCATCCTGGATGAAATCACCAAGGTGGCTGTCTTCCTCTTCACCAATTGGAGTCTCAAGAGATACTGGCTCCTGGGAAATCTTGAGAATCTCTCTTACTCTCTCAACAGGCATATTCATCTCTTCAGCAATCTCTTCTGGAGAAGGCTCACGACCTAATTCCTGAAGGAGCTGTCTTGATACTCTGATAAGCTTATTGATAGTCTCAACCATATGAACAGGAATACGAATTGTTCTTGCCTGGTCAGCAATAGCTCTTGTAATGGCCTGTCTAATCCACCATGTAGCGTAAGTAGAGAACTTGTATCCCTTCCTGTAATCGAACTTCTCAACAGCCTTGATAAGTCCCAGGTTACCCTCCTGGATAAGGTCAAGGAATAACATACCTCTACCAACATATCTCTTAGCAATACTTACAAC
>DCIU01000117.1:933-13354 GCA_002317245.1 Lachnospiraceae bacterium UBA1718 | reverse complement strand
AGACGAAGGTTAGCCTCTGCAAGCTTCTTCTTAGCTTCCTCATCGCCCTCTTCCATTCTCTTGGCCAGCTCAATCTCTTCCTCTGCGCTAAGGAGTGGCACCTTACCAATCTCCTTAAGGTACATTCTTACAGGGTCTTCGATGCTGACACCATCTGGAACAGAGAGATCAATATTCTCTACATCAACCTCATCCTCTTCTGTAAGTACCACTTCGTCGTCATCGAGAATGTCATCATCAAGCTCATCACTCTCCTTCTTAAGTACATCGATACCACTTGCATCGAGCATCTCAAGAACGAGGTCTAACTTATCATCATCAATTGACATATCAACGAAGGCATTCTGAACCTCATCATACTCAAGCTCATTCTTCTTATTCTTTGCTAATATCTTGAGCTCATCAATCTTCTCGAAGAACTTGGTCTTATCAATCTCTGCTCCCTCTTCGTCCATATCTGACTCTGAGTAATCATCTACGATAATATCATCATCAAGAATCTCGTCGTCCATAGACTCCATAGACTCGTCGATAATAACGTCTTCGATTTTTTCCTCTTTTACTTTCTTAGTTCTTGGCATGTGTAAATCCTCTCTATTAGTTTTTTAATACAAAATTAGCTTTCTTAAGTTCTTCTAACTGTTTCTTACCCTTGATCACCTCAGACAAGGCATTAACATCTGCTCCAAGGTTCCTTGAATAGTATTCGTAACTATTCTCCTTAACCTTAATAACAAGATCCTTAAGTGCATGCTCTCTATCCTGTTTGTTCTGCATCTCAAGAGGCATTCCATCAAGTCCCGTTATCTTGGTATTGAAAAGCGCCGCTACTTCTCTCTGTTCTTCCTCGTCCTCGAACATAGAAACCATGGATGCCGGGTTGAAGCCTCCTGATACAATACCATCGAACAGCTTCTCAGCAATCTTATGGTATAGGTCCTCGGTAAAATCGCTGGCACTAATGTATTTGGATATAATCGGGTATATCTCAGGCTCCTCACTGAGCCATGTTACCAGAATCCTCTGTAACTTCTTACGTCCTTCATCAGGATTGTTTTTCTCCTGAATACCTGACTTAGGCCGTGGTCTAACCGGTGTGGCAAGTCCAGTCTGATTGTTAACAGTGTTAACCAGCTTTCTAAGGCTCTCTGCTGATATTCCATATTCTCTTGCAATAGCCTCAAGATAATTATTACGTTCAACCTCTTCAGGAAAACCGCATAATTTCTTAGCTATCTCACGATGGAACTTAGTCTTCTCTTCAGGATCACTGAGGTCATAATTCCTTGCCAGAATATCAATCTCGAAGAAGAAAGAGTTTCTGGCGTTTTTAATTCGTTCCTCAAATGCTTCCTTACCGAGATTCTTAATGAATTCATCCGGGTCCTTATAGGGCTTAAGGTCCAGAACTCTTCCAGATAATCCCGCCTCTTTTAGAATACCTATTGCCCTTATAGCCGCCTTGGTACCAGCGCCATCACTGTCGTAAGACAGTATGACATTCTCAGTGAATCTCTTAAGGATACTGGCCTGACCGCTTGTAAATGCTGTTCCAAGGGATGCTACTGCTTCAGTGAAGCCGGCCTGGTGCATGGATATAACATCCATATAACCTTCACACAGGATTATGTGCCCTTTCTTGGAGCTTCTTGCGAAGTTCAGTCCAAAGAGATTTCGGCTTTTGTCAAAAATTGGTGTCTCTGGACTATTGAGATACTTAGGTTCTCCTTCACCCATCACACGACCGCCAAAGCCAATAACTCTGTGATTAATATCCTGAATCGGGAACATTACTCTGTTCCAGAATTTATCATGAGAACCCCTTGCTTCGTCCCTGGTCGCAAGACCGACCTTGCAGATCATCTCGTCAGAGTAGCCCTTACTCCTTAAATACTTCACAAGATCATCTGAGTACTTGTTGGAATAACCAAGTCCCCAGTTCTTCATTGTCTCATCAGTCAGCTCTCTGCTCTTGAAATAATCGTAGCCAATTTTACCCTTTTCAGATCTTAGAGAATAATAGAAGTACTTAGCTGCCTCTTTATTAATCTCCAGAAGAATGGTCTTCTCACTGGCTGCCTTCCTCATCTCTTCGGTATACTCAATCTCCGGAAGCTTAATACTGGCCCTGTCTGCCAGAGTCTTAATGGCTTCCTGGAATGTAGCATTCTCATACTGCATTATAAAAGAGTACACATTACCACCAGCACCGCATCCGAAGCAATAGTACATTTGCTTCTGTTCCGATACCGAGAACGAAGGAGTCTTCTCATTATGAAATGGGCATAATCCAACATAATTATTGCCCTTTTTCTGCATTCTTACATATCCAGAGATAACATCAACTATATTATTTTTACTACGAACCTCTTCTACGATTTCGTCAGAATAATACATCTTATCTCCATTGTTAATACATTGATGTAGGCCAAGACTTAGGAATAAATATCTGCTCGTACATATTGATTGCATATCTGTCTGTCATAGATGCAACGTAATCACATACGACTCTTTCCTTAGTCTCACCATTATTAATATTTCTAAGCAAATCCTTAGGCAGTTTATCAAGATTCCCTAAAAAATAGTTATAGAGGGTAACCATTAACTGCTCTGCCTTGCTCTCCTCACTCTTGGCATTAGGATTCTTATATACATTCTCAAACATGAAGTCACGAAGGTCCTTCATTGCCTGTGCAACTGGTTCAGACATCTTAATAGTGTTCTGCCCGTAGCTTGCAGTTACGATATCATGAATAAAATGGTCAAGTCTTTCACCAGTAGTGAATCCAATTACCTCTCTGATGGATCTTGGCACATCTTCTTCAGTAAGAATTCCACCTCTTATGGCATCATCCATATCATGATGAATATAGGCAATCTTATCTGACAGTCTTACTATCTGTCCCTCAAGAGTAAAGGGATTGCCACTTGTCTGATGATTGAGAATTCCATCTCTTACTTCCATGGTAAGGTTGAGTCCCATGCCATCCTTCTCAAGTACATCAACCATTCGAAGGCTCTGTTCATTATGCTCAAAACCAAGAGGACATACTTTATCAAGAGCTCTCTCTCCAGCATGGCCAAATGGGGTATGACCAAGGTCATGGCCAAGAGCAATGGCCTCTACAAGATCTTCATTAAGCTGAAGAGCCTTGGCAATAGTACGGGCATTCTGGCTTACTTCAAGTGTATGTGTAAGTCTTGTCCTGTAATGGTCTCCTTCAGGTGTTAAAAATACCTGGGTCTTATCCTTAAGTCGTCTGAAGCTCTTACTATGTAAGATACGATCTCTGTCTCTCTGGAATACCGGTCTAATATCACACTGCTCTTCATCACGAAGCCTACCCTTGGAATTCATGCTGAGTGCTGCATAGGGACTTAAGTATTCCTTTTCCCATTGTTCAAGATTTTCTCTAATTGTGCCCATTTTGTAATCCCTTTTGTTTCGTCAAAACAACCCTACATAGATTATTCTGTCAAAATGCTAAAAATCCTTTTTTAATAAGTAGCTTTTTCCATATATTCATCAACATTATCCTTATTGATGATTTCATATGGAATAAATACATATTTATTACTAAGTACTGTAATATCATCAGGGAACTTTTCTCCTCTTCCAAGAGAGTATGCCATCTTGGCAATCTTCTCTCCCTGTTTATATGCATTGTTATATACAGTTCCTACGATATTACCCTTCTTAATCTCTTCTAGTACCTCTAACTCACCATTAACACCAACAATCAAAGGCGTTTTAGGTACTCCCTTATTCTCAAGGGCATCCAGCGCTCCAAGTGCAATATTATCGTCATTAGCTATTACAAGCTCTACCTGCCATGGATAACCAGCTAATATAGATGTCATCTTAGTACTTGCCTGTTCGCGGTTCCAATTGGCAATCTCATCCCCAAGCTTATCCATTTCAAAGCCAGCTCTTTTTATCTCTTCTACAGATACTTTTGTACGCATGAGTGCGTCCTGATGACCAGCTTCTCCCTCAAGCATTACATACTGTATGATGCCATCCTGGCTAAAATCATACTTATTACGTCCCTCTATAGTCGACAGTGCATCAATAACAATCTGAGCCTGCATCCTTCCACTCTCTTCTGAATTGGCGCCAACATAGTAAAGCTTATCCCATCTACGCAGATCCTCTTCAACTAATTCTCTGTTAAAGAAAACTATTGGAACGTCTGCATTCTTAGCCATATCGATAATTGACATAGCATCTGTTCTGTCAACGAGATTAATACATATCACGTCATATTTCTTACGAATAAAATCCTGCACCTGGTCATTTTGAAGAAGCTGACTCTTTCCGGCATAGACCAAATCACAGGTAGCATTTACACCATTACTCTCACCAATTTCTGTAATTCGGTTAATAATCTCGTCGGCAATTGTATTAGTAAAGGGGTCAAATTCATCATACATAGTAATACCCACTTTAAGACTGCTGCTCTTTTCCTCACTCTTATCTCCACAAGCAGTTAAAAACAGGGCAAATACCAATATTATGTTTATTAATGTAATTGATATAATTTTTCTCATAGACCTTCTACTTAACAAAGGGGAACAATACCTTCTCATAACCACTTGTGTACATATCATCACGATTAACAACCTTATAGGTTATTAATCGCTTGAAATCATCATTAACGTAGGCGTTTTTATCAAGAACTCTCTTAACTGCAGCATAACCCATTCCGAACTCATCTGGATAAATCAGATACTTAATCTTCTTATTATCCAGATAATAAACTGCCTCATCGGAATTGGCGATTGCATAGATATTAGCAGGCTTATCCGATTCGTCAGCCATCTCAATAGTAGTGGATATAGCTTCTTCATTTAGAACTATGAAGACATCTGGCTGATACTTGTCAATCTTCTCAGTATAAGAATCCATCTCAGTCTCATTAAGATCAATGTCCCATATTTCAAGCTGAATTCCAGATTCTCCCAGCACTTCTCTGGCCCCCTTAATTCTGTCCAGTAGAAACTCCTTATCAGCTCCATTATCGATAATTACCACCTTGGAATCATATTTTTCTTCTTCAAGAACCAGATTACCAACATTTATTCCTATCAGATAATTATCTGGTTCAACTGTGATATATTTGTCATTATCGATTCCATTGGCAACAAATGATACATTAGAAGAGTATTTGTCTCCAAGCTCGTCTCTTAGGCCATAACTATCAACTGCAGCAACAATAACATGATCAGCACCACGTTCTATCTCATCATTGATTGCATCAAACTGGTCCTTTGCACTACTTCCTGTTGGCATTATCACATAATTGATATCACAACCATCATCTGCAGCCTGAGTTGCCCCGGCTTTTACATCATCCCAATTTTTACCTTCATCAAAAAGAATCATGGAAATATTGCTTAGCTTCTCTTCCCTGTTATTCAGGAATCTAAAGAGGAAGTTCTCTAGCAGAATTACAGCCGCAACAAATACAAGGGATAAAATAATGGTTCTCGTATACTTATTCATTAGACAGACCTCCCTTGTATTCATCATATGAAATCTTAGGCAGGTGAATGGTTACAGTTGTACCTTCATCCAACTCACTATCAATATAAAGACCATATTCGCCCTTGAAATACAGATTAATTCTCTGATTAACATTCCAAAGTCCGATTCCAGATCCCTTTCCTCTCGACTCAGATTTGTGGGTAAGAAGTGTTGCAACAGTCTCAGGTGGAATTCCCATACCATTGTCTCTTACTTCGATGAAAATATCTCCATCCTTCTCATAACCCTTAACCTCAATTAGTCCGTCATCATCTGCATTATTAACACCATAATAAATGGCATTCTCAATCAAAGGCTGAATAATAAGCTTAATTGTAATACAGTTCATGATGGCTGGATCTACATCAATCTTTGTCTCGAACTTATTCTTGAACCTAACCTGCTGAATGCTCATATAGTTTTTAGCATGGGTAATCTCATCCTTAATTGTGATAATATTATTACCCTTGCTAAGACTGATTCTAAAGAGCGTAGCTAAGGATGTTACCATGGAAATGGCTTCCTGGTATCTCTCTGATTCAACCATCCATACAACAGAATCAAGTGTGTTATATAAGAAGTGAGGATTAATCTGAGACTGAAGGGCATCAAGCTCACTCTTAGTCTTCTCCTCCTGCTCCTTAACCATGTCATCCATGAGCTTTCTCATCTGGCGAACCATGGCTTTGATGGTTCTACCAAGATGTCTAATCTCATGAGTACCACCAAGATAGATATTGTCTGGATCCATACTACCGCTCTCAAGATAAGCAAGTGAATTCTCAAGCTTAATAATAGGATCAGTAACTACTGTGGAAATAAACATATTACCGAAGAGGATTAAGAAAATTGTAATTGTAAAAATAAGAACGGTAATAAATCTAATCTGTCTATGATTTACTGCAAGTTCATTAACAGGAACGACGCTGACAATCTTCCAGCCAGTATAACCTACGGTTTTAACAATTACCGATCTCTCCTGACCTCTGTAGGTCTCAATATAATCACCGTCATCATAGGATGCAGCCACCAGGTTGTTCTCTGTCTCAAGTCCTGAATAGATAGCCTTCTGATTAGGGTGATAGATAATCTCACCATTACTATCGATAAGGTACACATAGCCTGTACCCTGTTCATTAACCTTATCAAACATCTGCTCAATGGCAGAGAAGTTCATATCAACAAGCAGAATACCCTGTCTAATCTTACCAAAGTATGTTAGTTCAACACTTCTTGACAGTGATACTACCCAGTAATATCTGTAATTACTACTCTCGAACATATTCTGAACATGAGGAGTTGAAAAATGAAGATTTTCAATCTTTTCCTCAGCGTCTGAGAACCACTTCTGCTTCTTGAAATCAACTCCAGCTTTTCTAGTCGCTACAGGAGATGCTGCAATTAGAGCTCCATCCTGTGATACACAGGCAATACTAATAAGGTTATCCTTATTTGCCTCATAGAGAAGACTCATTTCCTTATCGAGAGTATCATAGGTAAGGTCCTTATCCTTGATAACGTTATAATACATAGTGTCAGATATTCTCATCATATTTCTGATATATGTATTAAGGTTCCAGCTTACCTGGTCAAGAATCTGCTTATTAGATTCAACGGCTGTCTCCCTTGAATTGTTCAGGTATGAAGAATAGGTCATTATCTCCATGAAGGCCATACTGATGATAGCTAAGGCCGTAAATGAAATAGATATGATAAGCTGAATGCTTCTCTGCTTATAACCTTCAGATATTCTGTTTAAAAAAGCATTTAGCTTATTTTTCATATACTTGTTTCCTGATTGCTTCTATACTTTGAAGGCGATACACCATATGCCTTCTTGAATACATAGCTGAAATAGTTAGGATCATCATAGCCAACCATTCCTGCGATTACATAGCTCTTCTCTGAAGTGGACTCCAGCAGATGTACTGCTCTCTCCATTCTTATGTTTGTAATATAAGTTACAAAGCTCACACCCGTATCCTTCTTGAACATAGATGAGAAATAAGTTGGGCTAACTCCCAGGTGACTACATACCGAATCAACACTTAAGTCTGAATCAGTATATTTCTCACTAATATATTCTTTAGCCTTCTCAACAAGGAGCTTAGTCGAATCCTGACGTTCCTTACGAATAAAGCCTCTTAGCTGCAGGCATATCTTCTCCAGCCATTCTCTAATCTCATCTAGAGAATTGAAGGATCTGGTCTCACTATATATATCTCTATCAAGCTCTGCCATCTGTTCTGGTGGAAGATCATAGCTTCTTGCAAGCTTCATGAGACTTACATACATTTCAACCAGGTGAAGCTGAAGCTGTGTAATCGATACCGTAGACTTCTTGAATCCGCCAATAATTTCATCTATCGTCTCCGAGAGATTCTCCTTGGTCCCAATCTTAATATCCTTAAGAAGTGTATTAATCTTAGAATCATCAAACTCCGCATAGGATGAGAATCCTGGTTCCACGTCCTGAATCATAATTGCCTGATTCTCATCAAGCAATATTCTGTATGAAAGCGCATCATTAGCTTCCGCAAAAGCCCTTGATAAATCTCTAATCATCCCCACAACGCGGCTAACGCCTGCTGAAGTAGGCACATCCATCATTCGCGAGGCAAACTTGCAAATCTGATCAATTGTGTCAACAAATACTCTATGGCCCGCTGTGTTTTTCATTCTGCCAACTACTATTACACGGCCCAGATAGTTTACACTTAAGTAATCCATTACCTTGCTCATCTCTTCATCAACAATCTGTTTAAGTGAGATAGCAAGCATCTGTCCCATAGCCGGCGAATCATCACTATTTACACTTGGTTCCACTATTCCAACACAATAAAATGGAGCTGCAATATCCAGATTATAATCCCTTATATACTTGCTAATTGCAGCATCACCAACTCTTCCCTCAAGAATACCTATTAGAAGCTGCTCTTTAAGTACAGGAAGACTCTCATTGTAATATTTCTGAAGAGTCTCAAGGTTGCGTCTCTTATCATATTCCTCATCAAGTCTATCTTTGATTCTGGCAAATACCCTCTTAAGTTCTTCAGCATCGATTGGCTTTAATATATACTCTTCTGCCTCTAATCTTATGGCCTCTTTAGCGTATTCGAACTCATCATATCCAGAAAAAATAATAAACTTAGTTCCTGGCTGCTCAGTCTTCAGCAGTCTGCAGAATGTTAATCCATCCATAAATGGCATATGAATATCTGACATAACCACGTCTGGCGTGAACACCTTGGCCTTTTCCAGTGCATCCTCACCATTTTCAGCGGAAGCAACAACCTCAAAACCAATTTCATCCCAGTTTACACGTCTCTTAATTGCTTCTCTTACTTCTTCTTCATCATCAACAAGCATAACCCTGTATTTAGCCATAAGTACCCTCGCTATTATTACAACTTGATTGTAGTCGAAACTACCCCAATTTAATTAACACTGAATAATTATTATAGCATATTTGATAGTATTTATATACAAAAAAGGATGGTCCGATATATATCGAACCATCCTCCAAAAGTGTATTAATCCGGGCTAAATTAGCCTTTCTTTCTCTTAGATAAAACGTCAACTGTAACGGCTCCAAGAAGTACAAGACCCTTTACAATCTTCTGAATATCTGTTGTCCAACCATAGAGTGACATACCATTGTTAAGAATACCCATAACGAACGCACCAACTACGGCACCAACGATTGTACCAGCACCACCGGCTACGGCAGCACCACCGATGTAACATGAAGCGATAGCATCCATCTCGAAACCATCACCAGCCTTTGGTGTAGCTGAAGCATTTCTTGCTGCAAGTACGATACCAGCGAGAGCTGATAAAACACCCATGTTAACGTATACCCAGAAGAATACCTTCTTAGTATCGATACCAGAGAGCTGAGCAGCCTTTCTATTACCACCAAGAGCGTAGATCTGACGACCAGCTACTGTCTTGTCTGTAACGAAAGCGTAAATAACTACTAACACAGCCATGATAAGTAATACGAATGGAATACCATTCCAGCAAGCTAACTTGAAGAAGAAGAACCAAATGATGAATAAGAGAATTGCATCCTTGATTGCTGCCTGCCAAACTGGTGTAAGAGCAAATCCATACTTCTTCTTTGTAGCAAGTGTCTTAATCTCGGAAAGGATAACTAAAACTGTAGCTACGATTGCTACTGCAATACTAACAAGATCGAGTGTTCCATCACCATATGGAACCTTAATTGTTGGTAAGAAACCTGCACCGATGAATACGAAATTCTCTGGAAGAGGTCCCTTTGTCTGAGCCTGTAACATTGTATATGTAAGACCACGACCCATAAGCATTGTTGCAAGAGTTACAACGAAAGGTGGAATTCCAAGGTAAGCAATGAATATACCTGCAAAAATACCTGTAAGAAGACCAATAAGAAGGGCAACAATAATTGCAACCCACATATTCATCTTATAATCTACAAGGATAATACCAGCAGCAGAACCACAAACAGCTACTACTGAACCAACACCAAGATCGATGTTACCAGTTAATACACAAAGGAGCATACCAACTGCAAGAATAACTACGTAACCATTCTGCATTACTAAGTTATTGATATTAGCAGGTGATAAGTTCTTTCCACCTGTTAATAAAGCGAAAATAATATAAATTGCGACAAGAGCCAGGAACATACCATACTGCTTCATGTCAAGATTAACTGTTTTCTTCTTTTCCATGATTAAATCTCTCCTCTTCTATTATGCGCCATAATCTTCTGCATAATGCCTTCCTGAGTAATTTCGCCCTTTGAAAGCTCTCCTGCAATCTCACCTTCGTTAATTACGTAAGTTCTGTCGCATGTACCAATAATCTCTGGCATTTCTGATGAAATAACGATAACGGCCTTACCAGCCTTAGCTAAGTCATTAATTACACAATAAATCTCATACTTAGCACCTACGTCGATACCTCTTGTAGGCTCATCAAGAATAAGAACATCAGGCTGTGTAAGCATCCACTTAGCAAGAACTACCTTCTGCTGATTACCACCAGAAAGCGATCCAACTACCTGCTCAATTGAAGTAGCCTTAACATTAATCTTTTCTTTATATTCCTGAGCTGCAAGAATCTCTTCGCTTCCGTTAATAACACCCTTATTAGAGAAGTACTGTGGTCTGGCAGCAAGTACCATGTTCTCCTTGATATCGCCAATAAGAACAAGACCATTGCCCTTTCTATCTTCTGATACGTATGCAAGCTTATTCTCAATAGCCTGCTTTACTGTATTCATCTTAACTTCCTTGCCATGCATAAATACCTGACCGGAAATCTTCTGACCATAGCTGTGACCAAATACAGACATAGCGAACTCTGTACGTCCAGCTCCCATGAGTCCTGCAAGTCCAACAACTTCGCCTGCACGAACCTGAATATTTATATCTTTCAGCACCTGTCGGTCTGGATCATCTGGATGGAATGCATTCCAATTCTTAACTTCGAAGATTACGTCTCCGATTTCAACGCCTTCTCTTACAGGATATCTGTTAGTAAGCTCACGACCAACCATGCCCTTAATAATTCTATCCTCTGTGAAATCGTCTACACCCTTCTTAATAGTCTCGATTGACTTACCATCTCGAATGATTGTAACCGAATCTGCAACATATTCAATCTCATTAAGCTTATGAGAAATAATGATACATGTAATACCCTGTGCCTTGAGCTCAAGCATGATATCAAGGAGGTTCTTACTCTCTTCATCATTAAGTGATGCTGTAGGCTCATCAAGAATAAGTAATTCTACCTTCTTAGCCATAGCCTTAGCAATCTCAATAAGCTGCTGTTTACCAACACCCAGTGAACTTACTGGAACGTTGACATCTTCATTTTCAAGACCAACCTTTGCTAACATTTCTGTAGCACGCTGTCTTGTCTTAGTCCAATCAATAACTCCCTTAAACTTCAGCTGCTCGTTTCCAAGGAATACGTTTTCTGCAACTGATAATAATGGACTTAATGCTAACTCCTGGTGGATGATAACAATACCCTTACCCTCAGAATCCTTAAGGTTGTGGAAGTTGCATACCTCACCTTTATAAACTACATCACCGTCATATGTTCCATGAGGATATACGCCGGAGAGAACGTTCATAAGTGTAGATTTACCTGCACCATTTTCTCCGCAAAGAGCATGAATCTCGCCCTTCTCAACTTTAAGATTAACATCGTCAAGTGCCTTAACCCCAGAGAAAGCCTTGGTAATATGATTCATTTCCAAGATGTATTCTGACATACTAAACTCCTTCTCTTATCAATACAACTTTTTTCTTTAAAAAGGGCGGTGGCAAAACGCCGCCGCCCAATTAGTTCATTATAATTTGCCCTATACTAAAGACTACTCAGCGAGCTGCTCCTCTGTATAGTAACCTGAGTCAACAAGGATTGCCTTGTAGTTGCTCTGATCAACTGGTTCTGGTGTGCAAAGGAATGAAGGAACTACGATAACGTTGTTGTTGTATGTAGTTGTATCATTGATTTCTGGCTCAGCACCTTCAAGAACTGCCTGTACCATTGTTACACACTTCTCAGCGAGCTTTCTTGTATCCTTAGCGATAGACATTGTCTGCTTACCAGAGATGATATGCTTTGTAGCCATAAGCTCAGCATCCTGTCCTGTGATAAGAGGCCACTTTGTACCTACAGCGTAACCAGCACCTTCAAGAGCTGCCATACAACCATAAGCAAGTCCGTCATAAGCTGTTGCACAGATATCAAGAGTCTTGTCTGCGTAGTAACCTGTCAGAAGGTCCTCACATCTCTTCATAGCTGTCTGCTGATCCCATCTAAGAGTACAGTTAGATTCGAAGTCAAGCTGACCTGACTCGCACACAAGAGCGCCTGAGTCAAGGAGTG
>DCIU01000117.1:0-919 GCA_002317245.1 Lachnospiraceae bacterium UBA1718 | reverse complement strand
GGCTGAATCTGCTCCATAAGACCTGCGTAAAGCATATGAGCGTTGTTATCATCTGGTGAACCCATGAAGAGCTCGATTGTCTTAGGTGAATCTGGTGTAGCACCAGAGTTATCTACGATGTACTTACCAATTGCTGTACCAACACCCTTGTTATCGAATGTAGCGTAGTAAGAAACAGCGTCTGTGTCCATAAGAAGACGGTCGTAAGCGATGATTGGAATACCAGCTGCCTTAGCCTGTGCCTCAACGTTTACAAGAGCTGATGAGTCGATAGAAGCGATAACTAAGCAGTTAGCGCCAGCTGCGATCATGTTCTCGATCTGAGAAACCTGAGCCTGTACATCATCCTCAGCGTACTGAAGATCTACTTCGTAACCAAGAGCCTCAAGCTGAGTCTTCATGTTGTTACCATCGTTGATCCATCTCTCTGATGACTGAGTTGGCATTGCAACTGCAACTCTCTTACCATTTGCCTCTGCTGCAGGAGCTGCTTCCTCTGTTGCTGCTGGAGCTGCCTCTGTAGCTGCTGGAGCTGCCTCTGTAGCTGCTGGAGCTGCAGATGAACCACAACCAACAAGAAGGCTTGCAACCATTGCTACGCTAAGTAATGCGCCTAACAATTTCTTTTTCATTTTTGTTTTCCTCCTAAAATGATGTAACGGTTACCCGTCACTCTATTTAATTTACATATATGAGAATATCAACTATATGCCAATAACAAAATATAAAATTCTACTATGAACCATTAAAAATCTACACAATAATTCTATAATTTTCTAAAAATTATCATATAAAACCACTAAATATAGTGATGTATCTTATATATATAGAAGAAACAAAAAGAAAACAACAAAAAAAGCAGTGAAATAATCACTGCTTAGTGTACTCATTGTACTTTGAAAACCGAACAACTTATGAA
>DCIU01000039.1:9790-11025 GCA_002317245.1 Lachnospiraceae bacterium UBA1718 | reverse complement strand
GTGCAACAGTTGTACTTGATCCTATTTTTAAGAGAGTTGGACTCTCTGGTAAAACTGTTATTCCTATGGTTATCGGTACTGGTTGTGGTATTCCTGCTATCATGGCATGTAGAACAATTAGAAATGAAAGAGAAAGAAGAACTTCAGCAATGCTTGCAACCTATATGCCTTGTGGAGCTAAGCTTCCTGTTATCGCTCTTTTTGCAGGCGCATTTTTCTCTGATGCAGCTTGGGTTGGACCACTTATGTATTTCGTAGGTATCGCACTTATTCTTCTTGGTGCGTTACTTGTAAAAGCAATCACAGGTATGAAATACAGAAAGTCATTCTTCATTATCGAGCTTCCAGAATATAAGGTACCAAGCCTTAAGTTTGCCTTTGGTTCTATGTTAGAACGAGGAAAAGCATACATTATCAAGGCAGGAACGATTATTCTTGTATGTAACACAGTAGTTCAGATTATGCAGTCCTTTGATACACATTTCCAGGCTGTAGAAGAAGGCATGGAAAATACATCAATCCTTGCAACAGTTGCTTCTCCATTTGCATATCTTTTGGTTCCAGTAGTTGGAATTGCTGCTTGGCAGTTAGCAGCTGCTGCTATTACAGGTTTTATTGCAAAGGAAAATGTAGTAGGAACACTTGCTGTATGTTATGCAGTGACAAACTTTATTGATACAGAAGAACTTGCACTTGTTTCGGGCGGAAGTGAAGTGGCAACAGTTATGGGACTGACTAAGGTTGCAGCTCTTGCATACCTTATGTTTAACCTTTACACGCCACCTTGCTTTGCGGCCATCGGAGCGCTTAACTCAGAACTTAAGAGTGGCAAATGGCTTCTTGGTGCAATCTGTCTTCAGTTAGCAACAGGTTTTACTGTAGGATTCCTTGTATACCAGATTGGAACCCTTATCACAACAGGAAGTCTTGGAGCAGGTTTTGTAGGTGGATTGATTGCAGTACTTGCATTTGCTGCAGTAATAGTTGGACTCATTGTAAAAGCGAACAAGCAGATTGATACAGAATATGCATTGAATAAAGCATAAAGATGAGCCACGGGGACGGGGGTAGCGGCTCATACGAGGTAACTTGAATGGAGAATTTTATCATTATAGCAATACTGATTATAGTGGTTGGCACAGCTGTTCTTTATATCTGTAAAGAAAAAAAGAAAGGGAAGAAATGCATTGGCTGTCCTTATTCAGGATGCGAATCGTGCAGTTGTAAAAATAGCC
>DCIU01000039.1:7389-9757 GCA_002317245.1 Lachnospiraceae bacterium UBA1718 | reverse complement strand
CATGTATTTAGGAGTGAAAATGGACAATAAAACTATAGGAAAGTCAAAAGAAGAATACTTAAAAGCTATATTGATAGTAGTTAAGAGACACGGAGCCTGCAGGAATGTTGACGTTTCAAATAGGCTTGGAGTATCAAAGTCAAGTACCTGCATAGCAATAAAGAAACTTGAACAGGAGGGGTTTGTTGAAAGAGATGAATGGCGTGTTCTATTAACTCCTGCAGGACTTGAAGTTGCTGAGAAACTGTATGAAAAGGATGTATTCTTCACAAACTGGTTTAAGAATATAGGTGTTAGCGAGAAGATTGCCGAAGCTGATGCGTGTAAGATAGAGCATGCTATTTCTGAGGAAACCTATTGAGGGATTAAGCATGTATTTGACTGCTGAAGAAAACGCAAAAATGCTGGCTATAATCCATGATAATTTTGATAACGCGACGGTATTTATGGAATGCCTCGCAAAAAAATGGGTAAATCAGGAAAAAGTTGAAGCGTCTATACAGAAGACGGGGGCAAAATTTGTATTTGGAGCCGATTGTTTCGATGCTTTGAAAATAAAACAAAAAGTTAGTGATAAGTAAAACTTATCATAGTATAATTAGGTCGTTGATGTTTTGAAAGGACTAATAATACTATGGTATACAATAATATTTTAGAGGCCGTTGGACATACTCCTATGGTCAGACTTAGATCTATACCTGAACCGGACAGTGCTCAGATCCTTGTTAAGTTCGAGGGTGTCAATATTGGTGGATCCATTAAGACCAGAACTGCACTTAACATGATTGAGGCAGCTGAACGTGACGGACTGATTAATAAGGATACGATAATTGTTGAACCTACAAGTGGTAACCAGGGAATTGGTCTTGCCCTTGTCGGAGCAGTTAAGGGATACAGAACAATTATTATTATGCCCGATTCAGTAAGTGAGGAGAGACGCAAGCTCATTAGACACTATGGTGCCGAGGTTAAGCTTATCCACGACGCTGGCGACATAGGTGCCTGTATCGATGAATGTCTCCGCACAGCTCTCTCTATGCAGAAGAAGAACCCTAAGGTGTTTGTTCCTCAGCAGTTCGCCAACAAGAATAATGTGAGAGCCCATAAGAATCATACAGCTCTGGAGATTATGGAACAGGTTGCGGGACCAATCGATGGCTTCTGCTCTGGAATTGGAACTGGTGGAACTATTACAGGTATTGGTGAGGTTCTTAAGGCACAGAATCCTGATATTGAGATATGGGCTGTTGAACCAGAGAATGCGGCCATCTTAGCTGGCGGCACAATTGGCACGCATATTCAGATGGGTATTGGCGATGGAGTAATTCCAGATATATTGAATCAGTCCATTTATGATGAGGTATATATTATTACAGATGAGGAAGCACTTGGCGTATCTAAGAGGCTTGCTAAGGAAGAGGGTCTCATGTGTGGAATATCAAGTGGTACTAACGTTGCAGCAGCCATTAAGCTTGCTAAGAAGTTAGGACCTGGTAAGACAGTGGTTACTGTTCTTCCTGATACAGCGGAGAGATATTATTCAACACCTTTGTTTTCAGAATAAAAATAATAAGAGTGGTTTGGCTATATGGTCAAATCACTCTTTTTGTATATGCCAAATAATACTCCTATTGTGTTATAATTAATTAACTTTCGGAGGTATTGGAATGACAATTATCAGGGACAAAATTGCATTCCTTAAGGATAAGGGAATGACTAATTATCTTCAGGGATTCAAGTTCTCTAGGCCAATTCCTATTGAAAAGCTTAATGAGTATTTTGAGAAATAATGATTTGTGATAATATATTACTAGATTTTAACTACTAAGGAGGTTACAACCATGAGACTGGTTACCAGATCCGACTTTGACGGACTTGTATGCGGTGCACTTCTGCTTGAGGCAGGTGTTATCGACAATTGGAAATTTGCTCATCCTAAGGATCTACAGGATGGACTTGTAGAGATTACAGAGGATGATTGCCTGGCTAATGTACCTTACGTTGAGGGATGTGGTCTTTGGTTTGACCATCATTCAAGTGAGTTCGAACGTCAGCAGCTTGAGGGTAAGTATAAGGGCGAGAGCCGAGTTACTCCTTCATGTGCTCGTATTATATATGAATACTATGGTGGCAAGGAGAGATTCCCTCAGTATGATGACATCATGGTAGCAGTTGATAAGGTTGACTCAGGAGACCTTACTATTGACGAGATTATGAATCCTACAGGCTGGATTCTGGTTGGTTTCCTTATGGATCCAAGAACTGGACTGGGTCGTTGGAGACAGTTCACAATCTCTAATTATCAGTTAATGGAGAAGCTTCTTGTTGCATGCAGCAAGAATACTACAGAAGAGATTCTTGCAATGTC
>DCIU01000039.1:3307-7279 GCA_002317245.1 Lachnospiraceae bacterium UBA1718 | reverse complement strand
GACCTTCGTGGTGTTGATCCAATCTACACTGGCAACCGATTCATGATTTATTCTATGTATCCAGAGCAGAATATTTCAGCTTGGATTGTAAGTGGTAGAGGCGGAATGGGATGTTCGGCAGCAGTCGGATATAGCATCATTAATAAGACTTCAGATGTTAATGTTGGCAGCCTTATGTTGAAATACGGCGGTGGCGGTCATAAGAAGGTTGGTACATGTCAGTTCAGTGATGAGAACATGGAAGAAGACCTTCCAAAGATGCTTGCAGAACTCTGCGAGATGGCAAACTCATAAATAATTAGACAGATTGCATTAAAAGAGACTCAGGTTAATCACCTGAGTCTCTTTCGTTAAGTAAATCCTTATCAATCTTGCCTGAGGCAATGGTGCTGTCCACCCAGAGCCTTAGGGAATCAATTGTCATTGCCATTTTTTCGAGGTCCTTCCTAATGGCTTTGAAGTCTGCTGCTTCGTCTTCGCTGATCTCGCCGTCGACAGTAATCTCAATCAGTCGATCTTTTTGCTTCTGAAGAGTATTAAGGCTTGATAGCATCTCAAGAGTTATCTGAGACAGATCCTTCATCTCTACCTGAGGTACATATTCCCGGCCAATAGGACATTCCTGCGAACAGTAGTAGTTGCATAGCGAAGGATTCTTATAGCATTCAGCCATGGCGAGAATCTCATCTGGATGCGGCTCTGATTTCTCACTCTCGATCTTCTCAATTCTGTCAGAAGAGATGTATACCATCTTCTCTGAAGCTGCCTCTCTGGTAAGGCCTGCATTCTCGCGGCTTATCTGATACTGGTTCTTGTTTTCTTTAGTCGACTTTCTTCCCACGATATATCCCTCATCTAATTTGTTAAATAGTAGGCTTAAGCACTATCATTCACAATTCTGTATTATACAATACTACAATACATAAGATTAGCCATTTCTGCAAATAAGGACAGCCAATTCGCCGCCTAATATGAATTAGGAGTCTGTAATACGCCAATCTTACAATGTTTTTCGTATATACTATTAGATAGAATGAATATAACAGGCAGGTTGTATGAAGCCTGCGAACAGGTATCCAGAATGGGGAGGGCATATTATGGCAGATGAGAGAATGACTACTTCTGACAAGAAGGGTAAGCTTGGCAGTATTCTATCTCTACTTTTACTGGCGGCAATGGTGATAGCAATCTTCGCTCTTATCGTCCAGGATGTAATGGATAAGAAGGAAAAAGAAGCTGCGACTAGCGTACAGGCAATTGCAGGAACGACCGAGGAACCCAAGGTCAGAATTGTTGAGAAGGTAGTAGAGAAGGAAGTTGAGAAGTTAGTTGAGGTAGAGAAGAAGGTATCTTCAGAGATGATTCAGGATGGACTTAAGGATATGGGGGTCCTGATTACTGAAGAATATTACTTCACACAGGTTGAGGACTATACCTCTGTTAAGAAGCTCTTTAAGATTATTCCTTCAGAGGCCAATGTAGTATTCAGCTACGACGGCATTGTAACAGCAGGCATAGACTGCAGCGAGATTAAGGTTGTTAAGGACGAAGGAAACAAGCAGGTAAAGGTATACCTGCCTAAGTCAGAAGTACAGCAAATCGACATCGATTTTGACAGCTTCAAGTTATACTCCGAGAAGGAAGGAATGTGGAGTAAGCTTGATTTTAACGACTATAACATGTCCATGGTTGAATTCGAGAAAGATGCTAAGGCTAAGGCACTTGATAAGGGAATCCTGGAGAGAGCTGATGAGAGAGCAGAGAGCGTAATCACTAATTTCATCAGGGGAATCCTGGATGATGATGAGTATACAGTAACTTATGAGTGGAGGTAGAGCAGATGTTAGAGAAGATCAACATTAATAAGAAGGTATTAATATCTATAGGCATTCTGCTTATTATGGTATTTTCCTTTACCAAGATGACGACCTGGACCACCAGTCAGGAGAGACAGGCGGGAAGGATAGCAGTTATTGATGGCAATATTAAGACGGTACTAGAGCTGACAGCCGGGGCTACAGCTTCTTCGGCAATTATTACACTCCTTCCGGGAGACCAGTGTACACCAATTGCAACGGAGCTTGCAGAACTTAGTAAGTACTTCCTCTTGGCATTAAGTGCACTGTACATAGAGAAGTATCTGATTACACTTATGGGAGTTGTGTCCTTCAAGTTCCTTATTCCGGTAGCTGCAGTGGTATGGCTACTAGGATATCTTAAGTTCGGTAAGGCGGCTAAGGTAATTGGCTATAAGATCGCGGTATGTGCTCTTGCAATCTACTTCGTTATTCCAGCAAGTGTTGAGGTCACAAGCCTTATCTACAGCAGATACGAGGCATCTATTAACCAGACTGTCTCTGAAGCAACTCAGATTGTTGAGGAGGCAGAGATAGAGACAGAACAGCAGGGAATGATCGATCGTGTGACTAACTGGATTACCAATAAGGCTCAGAGTACTGTTGAATATGTATCAGGGATGCTTAGTCATTTCATTGAGGCGCTGGCTGTAATGATTGTTACATCATGTGTGCTTCCGGTACTGGTAATACTTTTCTTTGTCTGGATGATTAAGACAGTATTTTCAATGAACCTGGTCGCAAATACCTAAAAATGTGATACAATCTCCTAGAAGATTAAGACAACTTCTAGGAGATTTTTTATGGCAAAATGGCTTGATAATGCAGTGTTTTATGAAATTTACCCACAGTCCTTCATGGATAGCAATGGGGATGGTATAGGAGATTTTCAGGGAATCATTGATAAGCTTGATTATATTAAGAGTCTTGGATGTAATGCTATATGGATTAATCCCTGCTTTGAATCACCTTTTATGGACGCGGGATATGATGTGGCGGACTATTATAAGATAGCTCCAAGATATGGAACTAATGATGACGCAGTAAGGCTCTTTGAAGAAGTTCATAAGAGGGATATGCATATCCTCTTTGATCTTGTTCCTGGACATACTTCTGACAGGCATCCATGGTTCATCGAATCCATGAAGGCTGAGAGGAATGAATTCTCTGACAGATATGTATGGACTGATGATGTATGGAATAATCCAGAGGGCTTTGTGGCTCTTCGTGGAATATCTGACAGGGATGGAGCATGCATTATTAACTTCTTCTCTACCCAGCCTGCCCTGAATTACGGCTTCCATAATATAGAAGAATCATGGCAGCAGTCGGTGGATGAAGAGGGACCTAAGGCTACTCTTGATGAGATGATTAATATTATCAGATTCTGGCTATCCAAAGGACTAGACGGATTTAGGGTAGATATGGCCTTCTCATTAGTGAAGAATGACCCAGATAGCCAGGGAACAATAGCCCTTTGGAGGAAGGTTAAGGCCTTTCTTAATGAAGAATTCCCTGATGCGGCTTTTGTATCAGAATGGGGAGAGCCTGATAAGTCCCTTAAGGGTGGCTTCCATATGGACTTCCTGCTTCATTTCGGACCATCACACTATAATGACTTATTCAGATGTGAGTCGCCTTACTTTTCCCGTGAGGGGGCAGGAGATGCTTCTGAGTTCATAGCCAAGTATGTAGATAACTACACCAAGGCTAATGGAGAAGGATTAATCTGTATACCCTGTGGTAATCATGACATGTACAGACTCTCAAGAGAATTAGATGAGAGCGAGCGCAAAGTCGCATTCGCTTTTATCCTGTCAATGCCAGGTGCACCATTTATCTACTATGGTGACGAGATTGGTATGAATTATGTTGAGGGCCTTACTTCTGTTGAGGGTGGTTACTTCCGTACTGGTTCCCGTACCCCAATGCAGTGGGATAATTCTCTTCCTAATGCAGGCTTTAGCACGGCAGATGCTTCGAAGCTATATATCAGACAGGATGACACTAAGAACCGTCCTGCAGTTAAGACAGAACTTGAGCGTGAGGATTCCCTTGTTAATGAGATTAAGAAACAGATTGCCATTCGCCAGGACCATGTTGCCCTTCAGAGCAA
>DCIU01000039.1:2031-3210 GCA_002317245.1 Lachnospiraceae bacterium UBA1718 | reverse complement strand
ATTAATCCATCGGGAAAAGAGGTGGCAACTTCGATTCCTGTTAAGCCATTAGATTGTATATATGATTATAATGGCAGAATAGATGTGGAATCTACAGATGAGGCTGGTGCATATATGATCACTGTTCCAGCAGAATCTGCAGGTTATTATATTTTCTAGTAACCCTGTTAACTAGTTCCCTCGTATATCTATACATAGAGATTAAGGGGGAAAGGAGAAAAGTATGGAAGACAGATTAAGAAGCTTATTTGATTACCAGAAGTTCGAGCCAAATGATCGACTTGGTAAGCTCATTGCTGCGACTGAGAGTAAGTACTTACAGTCAGCCAGGCTTAGCGATGACGATCTTGAGTTAGTTACTGCTGCCGGTACTTCTAAGCCAGGCAGGCCTACTAAGCCTCAGGATATATTATAGGGGGTTCGTAGATGACAGATGCCATTAAGATAGAAATATACGAATCCTACCACAGTAAAGTTCAGAACTTCATATACAGCAAGGTTAATGATATGTATCTGGCAGAGGATATCTGTTCAGATGTGTTTATTAAGGTGTATGAGAAGTATGACAGATTTGACGACAGCAAGTCGTCACTTTCAACCTGGATATTTACAATTGCGCGCAATACACTTATTGATTATTACAGAACAAGACATGTTCACGAGGAAGTGCCTGAGGATATGGCAGAAGATTCCTGCGTGGAAGATGAAGTGCTTAATAACGAGATGTTAGACGGACTTGCTGCTGCACTTGAAAAGCTTGATGAGAGGGAGAGGGATCTAATTATCCTTCACTACTATTCGGGACTTAAGCTTAACGAGATAGCAGACAAGTTAGACATCTCTTATTCTTATGTCAAGATATTACATAAGAAGGCTCTGGTGGAACTTAAGACTGCTCTTGGAGACGAATATGCTTTATAGAGAAGATAGAAATGGAACTAAGATATCTGAGCTTGGCTATGGATGTATGCGCTTCACTAAAAATGGCAACACCATAGATTATGAGAAGGCTAATAAGGAAGTAATGTATGCCATCGAGAATGGTGTTAATTACTATGATACTGCATATATATATCCTGGTGTGGAGGAGTGTCTTGGTAGAATTCTCGACGAGAATAAGTGCAGGGATAGGGTGATGATAGCCACCAAGCTTCCACAGTACCTTATGAGAAGCCGTGC
>DCIU01000039.1:0-1910 GCA_002317245.1 Lachnospiraceae bacterium UBA1718 | reverse complement strand
CTTGGAATTGAGGACTGGATAGCAGAGCATAAGGCTGATGGCAGTGTCCGCAATATTGGATTCTCCTACCATGGCAATACGGACATGTTCTTAAAGATTCTTAATGCCTATGACTGGGATTTCTGTCAGATACAGTATAACTATCTTGACGAATATAGCCAGGCTGGGCGCGCGGGCTTAGAGGCCGCCGCTGCCAAAGGCATACCAGTTATTATTATGGAGCCACTCCGTGGTGGAAAGCTTGTTAATCTGCCGGATAAGGCAGTTGATCTGCTTAAGGCTTCTGACAGGAATTATAGCCCTGCAGAGCTTGGACTTCGCTGGTTGTGGGATCAGCCGGGAGTTACATGTATTCTGTCTGGTATGAATTCCATGGAGATGGTTGAGGAGAATATCAGAATAGCTTCTGACGCTAAGCCAGGACATTTGACAGACGAGGACTTTGCCCTGGTTAAGGACATAGTGGCTATAATTAGAGAACGTGAGAAGGTTGGTTGTACTGGCTGCAAATACTGTATGCCATGTCCAATGGGTGTAGATATTCCAGGCAATTTCTACTACTACAACCTTATGTATATTGATAAGAAGACTTCGGCCAGATTCGAATTTGCTCAGAGCATGGGCATCAGGAAGGATGCCTGCTTCGCCTCTCAGTGTATTCAGTGCGGTAAGTGCGAAAAACATTGCCCGCAGAATCTGCCTATCAGAGAGAAACTTAAGGAAGCTGACAAGGCGCTTCGCCCATGGCCATACAAGGTGGGCATCGACATTGCTAGGAAGTTCATGGTGAAGTCGAAGTAGAAAGACAAAAATGAAACTGGGGGACGGGGTCAGAGTGTCACAAAACGTGACACTCTGACCCCGTCCCCCAGTTTCATTTTCCCCACAGCCCTATTCCATCTCCCGCAACTTACAGAAAAATCTTTTGGCGAAATATATCGACGGAATCAGGTTGAGTATATATGCAAGTGGCTGCGCCTCCTGTATGCCCGCAAGCCCTCGTGTCAGCGACATTACAATAAGCAATGGTATGAATATGAATCCACTTCTGCAGGACGACAGAAGCGAGGCCGAAGCCTTATTGCCTGTGGTCTGCAGGAGCATCTCTGTAACCATACACATAGGAAGAACAAGCTGGGCAATAAGCTGAAGTCTAAGTGCTCGTACTCCAATCTCTATTACTTCCGGATCATCCCTTAACATCTTGATAATATCTGGTGCCAGTATGTAGGCGCCAATGGATAATACTGTGATGATAATTGATGCAACAATGCAAGTAACCTTGTATGCTTCACGGACTCTGTTGTATTTCCTGGCTCCATAGTTGAAGCTGCTGATTGGCTGGAAGCCCTGACCTGTTCCAAGAGCCAGTGCGAATACAACGAAGGATGTTCTTGATACGATGCTCATGGCTGCAATGGCCTGATCGCCGTAGACCTTGGCGAAGTAATTAAGGATAATAACGCTTATACTACCAAGACTCTGTCTCAGCAGACTTGGAAGACCGGTTCCCGCAATGTCAGCAATTTTACCAAGTCTACGGGTGAATAACTTGATGGAGAGGTGGGTCTGCGTCTTTCCACGAAGGAACATGCTTAGCAGAATACAGAATCCAATAATCTGAGAAGTAGCCGTTGCAAGTCCTGCGCCGGCAATCCCCATTCCACATCCATACATAAGAATCGGATCTCCAGCGATGTTAAGCAGTGCACCTACCATCATACCAATAGCGCCAAGCTTGGCCTTACCCTCATATCTAAGAATGTTATTAAGAGTGAAGGAAGTTACGATAAAAGGTGCTGCAACTAAGATATAGCTGATGTAAGTCTTAGCATAGGGCGCAATGGTTGGTGTGCTTCCAAGTATCTCTATCAGTCTGTCCAGATTAAGGAAGGACAGTGTAACTACGA
>DCIU01000140.1:956-8133 GCA_002317245.1 Lachnospiraceae bacterium UBA1718 | reverse complement strand
TTAATTTGCTCGTCGCTATTCTATATAGCCTTGTCATCCAGAAGCTTTGAAGGATTGATCATAAAGATTTCTTTCGCAGTATCCTCTCCGTACTTCTTCGTGATATAGCTGACACATTTATCCAGTCTGGCTGTTCTCTTCTTGTCTTCATGGGCATCGCTGGCTATAAAGCTTACCAGTCCTTCCTTAAGAAGCTTCTTACAGTCTTTCTTGTAGGCCCAGCCTACTTCTCCTGTTACTGAGCTGGCATTGAGTTGCAGATAACAGCCCTTGTTGATCAGTTCCTGTGCTCTGTCCATGTCCTTCATCACATTGACATATCGCTCCACGTGGGCGATTATCGGCCAGTAGCCCTCTGATAGCATATCGTCAGCCCCGTGTCTTATATAATCCCATTCATCCATAGGATTGTATTCGAGCAGTATATACCTGGTTCCAGCCATTGTTGCAGCCTTACCGATTCGCAGTCTCTCGGCTACATCCATGCGGTAATATATCTCATTGCCCGGATAGATGTTGATATCTATGTTCTCGCGACTCATGTGTTCTCTAAGCTGTGCTATCTGATCCACCATCTCGGTTACATAGATATTACGTCTGTTTGGTTTGTTGTGTGGTGTCAGGATGATATCTGTGGTTCCACTCTCTTTGGCCTGCTTAAGCATCCTTAGGCTCATGGCCAGACTGTCCGATCCGTCATCCACTCCCCACAATATATGATTGTGTATATCGTATATTCGCTCTATCACTATCTGTTTCTTTCTTTTATTGGTTCCTCTGCTTGCGCAGAGGAACCTGACCTGCTTACGCAGGATGCACTCCACGAATATCCCCCGGGATAATTCTAGTAATCACTCACGATTGCTCATGAGTTTTATCATGCATGATAAAATAAGATATTCTCTTTAAGAGTTCTTATTAGTTGAGAACAACAGCTACTGGGCCATTGCCTACTAAAATAACATCGATATGCTCTGCTCTTACTGAGCTCTTGCATAATACCCACTTGCCATCGATCTTCTGGTAAACAGAGATCTTCTGACCTGCTACTACCTTAGGGCTGTAAAGTGAGATCTGAACTTCTCCTGCTGGCTTATTTCTAAGTGCGAATACATTGAGTACCTTCTTACCAAGAGTAGCTGCTTCAGCAGCAACTGCCTTTGTAGACTTAGTCATAAGAATAGAGTAGTTAGCCTTTACGCCATTGATGATAGCTCCAGATGGTACACCAACTGGGATAGCGTCTTCAACACCTGGTACAGATGCAACAGTGTTGTTAACAAATTCTTCTACTGTCATGTTCTCAGCTGCAGCCTGAACTGCTACTGGAGATGTTGTAGAAGCTGGTGTAGTATGTGGTGTCTCTGAGATTACAGTAACAACAACTGAGTTGCCTGATACTGAACTAGATGCTGGTGATGGAGCAGCCATAGCTACTACGCCAAAGCACATAACACCTGCTAATACTAATGCTAAAAATTTCTTCATAATGCTTGTGTGTTCCTCCTCTCATAGTCTGTGAAGTGCATATATTATCGTGTTGCCACGCTAATACCGATTTAATACCAAGTTGTTGTCTTGTGATTTATTATCCAGGCATTGAAGCTCTGGATACAAATTAGTTACTTGGTTACAGTCACATACAGTGTAACTGTATTGGATTTGTTACCCCTCTTATCCTTGGTAAACAGTGTTACAGGATATCTGCCTGGGGTATGGTTATCATATTCAGATGCCACCAGATTGTCATAGAGATCATTGTAACCTTCCTCATCATCCTTAAGCGATGCTATCAGGTCTGGCCATGGTATCTTGCCACCCACCTTGATCTCACACTCTGTCTTACTAAGAGCGATTGTTGGACTGTGCTCATCTGTTTTGTTCTTATCAGACTGATTTGATGTCTGAGTATTGTTATTATTGTTTTTCTTAGCTTCTTCGGCTTTTCTGGCCTCTTCGGCTGCTCTGGCTTCCTCTGCTTTTCTTGCCTCTTCAGCCTTTCTAGCTTCCTCAGCCTTAGCCTCTTCCTCTAATCTGGCCTGCTCTTCTGCAGCTGCCTGTGCCTCTGCTTCAAGTCTGGCCTGCTCTTCTGCAGCTGCCTGTGCCTCTGCTTCAAGTCTGGCCTGTTCTGCTGCTTCTGCTTCAGCCTGTTGCTGAGCTTCTATCTCCGCGTTTGTCAGAGGATAGGTAGCCGGGAATTCTCTAGATGCCTTGGCTACATTACCATCGTAATCGCATGCTGCATAGTATACGACAGCTACATTTTTATCCTTATTTTCCAGAATCTTCTCTATTACTATTCGATCGGAGATGTCCCCGTCCTTCTTATCTGTTGCACCTACGCCCTTGGTCAGCTCGCTTGTAGCTATTCCCGGTGTATATACTACATCGCTAGACGAAAAAGCTATCTTTGGAGCCTGTCTATCCTTGGTCAGATAGAAGTATCCGCAGGTAACTATTAGTGCAAGATTTATTATAATAAGAAGTATTATCAGTATTTTACCCTTCGACATAATACTCCACCTTTCATAATCCACAATATTTTATCATAATTTGGCTAGTTATGTAAAGCAATTGCACACGCTCTGTTATACAAATCGGCAATATATTTCCATATGTTTTTGTATATTTCGCATAAAAAAAGATGCACGGTCACCTTTCAGCGAAAGGACACCATGCACCTCATAAGAACGAATTTATTAACCACCCGTTAATGAGTCCCTTCCTTTGATTGAGAATATATTATCATAGTTTGAGATATTGTAGATATTGTATGCAAAATTAACCTTTTTATATGCAATTTTGACATTATAAAAGGACTAGATGTTGTTCTAGTCCTTTGCATAATTTCCATATATAGATTTATCTTTATTGAATCTGTGTCTCGTCCTCATCCAGACTTTCAAAATACGACTTTGCCGCATCATAGTACGACGCCATTGCATTGGCAAGTTTATAGATATCTTCCGCTGCAGTGTACTTTGTTTTACATTTGTTCATGTAAGATAAAGCGCTGTAGTTATATTCATATATGTTTTCACCTTTGCTTATCTTCGTAACAGCATTATTTCCCAGCATAGCAGCTGCTATATTGGGGATTTCGATATAGTACAAGCCTGTTCTGCATGTAGGAGTCAGCGTTTGTCCATTCACTTCGAATACATAATCCTCTATATCATATCCGCTATTCACATGATAATAGTGTCTGATTGATGTCTCACTCTTTAACATCAATGAAGATCCATAATATGTTAATCCCTCTGGCATATTACCATTATCTGTTTCTGCAAATCCTGATAGATTGTATTCATTTACTGCTTCGAACGTGCTAACCAACTGAGTGTTGTAGTTAAAATACTTCTGTGAATACTGTCCATATACATCCATTGCCTTTGCAAGTTTTGCCATCTTTGCATCTGATGATTTCTTTGTTTGATCAAGATAAGACTTCACTGAGCAGTGGCACATTCCATCTACAGCTGTTTCATTGTTAAATGACAGCCTATTATCGTCGTCATAATATAGAGATATTGCTATATCATCATACATCTCTTTTGCATTGACATAGTAGACAAATACATATCCGTCTGTCACCTTCTTTGCTTCTGATATAGGATATTTGCTGTCATTTATCTTGATATATGCTGTATCTGTATTAACCAGCACATCTGGCAGATTGATGCAATACTTCACGCCTATAGTGCCATCAAGCAGCAAAGACTGGTACACTATGTTGGACTGACTGTTTTCAAGCAGCGCCTCCAGATCAGTTTCTTTTGCATCGCTTTTTAATATCATGAATGTAGAGAACTTATCAGAAGCAAAGCTTATCTTCTGTCCATTCTGTTGTGTTTCCAATACATCAATCGACATTGTTCTGTCAGCATTAATATGCTGTCTTACCACTGTATAGTTTGCACCATCTTCATATATACTATCCGGCAAAAGCAAGGTGAATTCCAGGTCATTATCCACTTCTGATACCGTTTCTTGTCCATATCCTTCCGTTGAACTCATTTTATTAGTTGTCTTGTCTTTGTAGAATGTAGATATATCTATATTTATTTCAGATACAAGCACACTTTCTTCATCAAGCTTGTCATTTTCATCTGTAATGAAACGATTAATCATGGAACCGTCGACATCAGGGATTGAAGATACTCCAGTAACAGATATTTCTGCATCCTTTACTAAAGTCTTACCATTAACCTCTGTCTCTTCACCGATTCCTTCCGAGCTCATAGCTTCTTTCTTTTCTGCTTCTGAAACCAAATTAAAAGAAGGTGTATTAGATGTACCTGCCCCAGTATTCATGAACAGGTTTTTGTTCCAGTTTCCGTTCTTCAGGTACTCCTTTACTGTTCCATCTCTAAAACATCCGATATATTTATTTGTTGCATTATTATAAACAGACCCAAAACCAACCGTTCCCGAAACCTTCAGGTTATGATTTACGTTGTAATAATAATTCATATTAAGTAACTGAACATCGCCATCCACTGTGAGATCCCATGCCTCACGATATCCCATTATTCTCAACTGCTTTACATCACCATAAACTGTGACTTTTCCTACTTCGTCCGAATTGCCCTCCAGATACAAAGTCAGATCATCACAGTCAAAGCCAAGTACAACTGGCTCATCGGCGCCCACACTATATACAATAATTGTAGCATCCCCTGTAACATCTTCAATTGTGCAATCATCCATTCGTATACATTCATTGGTATTTTTATCATAGATTTGTTTTACCCAATGAGTCTTATCGTCTTCTGGGTAGCGGCTACACTGGTACTGGTAGCGGTATTCCGCCTCTGTATCAGGCACATATTCTACCAGTGGTACATTGCTGTCAAATACTCCTCTGGTAACCTTAAAAAGTCCTTCACCACAATTTGATACGGTATATTTTTTACTCCATGCCTCAAGTTGTAGACCTGAATCGTATTCATATGAGTAGATATTGGCATTAGCAACAGTTCCAAGAACCGCTATGTCCCCGTTAAAACCATATGTTTGCTTATCAGATGTCTTACTCTCTTTGTAAAAGTGCATTCCATCAACATTTCCGTTGATTACTACTTGGCCTCCTTCGCAGAAGTATTGTCCACCAACGTATATATTTCGTACATTTCCTGTTACTTTTACCTTATCGGCACCGATTCTTAATGTTTTCGCATTACCATAGCAAGTCACTTCACCTTTATAGGCATTAAGACAATCAAGTGTAAGACTATTGGCATTAGATGCATTTCCTACCACAACGCTGCCGTTCCAGAAGTTTGTAACTATCCATTGCAAATTGCCATCAAGATTTGACAACCAATTCTCAAGTTCCTCATCAGGAGCTGTTTTGATGGTTATAAAGCTGTACGGAGCAGGAACAGGATAACCATCCATCTTTACACTGTCTGGATTAGTAGCCTCTGCATACTTATACCAGCCTGAAACGCCTGTCTCTGGATCAGCATCCCAATAAAACCACGCGCATTCCTCTTCTACAGTATTAGCACCTGATCCCGTTGTCGCTGCGCCTGACTCAGTTGTTGCGGCCTGAACACCAGTAGAACTAATTGGCAAGCATACAGCCAAAAGCACCATAATAATACTAGCTATCCAAATAACAGCATTCTTTCCCAATATAGTTTTTTTACTCATCTAATTATCCCTCTCACAAATTAAAGTAACAAACAACTATCAAGTATAAGTATATCATATAAAGCAAAAACCAGCCATCTCTGAAGCGAGCCCCAAAACCGGGGTTCACTTCACTATCGATGACTGGTCTAACAGTTCATTTTATTTATTACATCATACCGCCCATTCCGCCGCCTGCTGGCATTGGTGGTACGTCTTCCTTGATGTTGGCTACAACTGACTCTGTTGTAAGAAGTGTTGATGCTACTGAGCATGCATTCTGAAGTGCGCTTCTTGATACCTTTGCTGGATCAAGGATACCTGCAGCTACCATATCTACATACTTCTCATTGTATGCATCAAAGCCTGTACCTACTTCTGATTCACGAACCTTGTTAACAATTACTGATCCCTCAAGACCTGCATTGTTAGCGATGTGATAAAGTGGAGCCTCAAGTGCCTTAAGTACTAAGTTAGCACCTGTCTTCTCATCTCCTTCAAGTGTATCAGCAAGCTTTGCAACTTCCTTGGAAGCGTGGATATATGCTGAACCACCACCTGCTACTATACCTTCTTCTACTGCAGCACGTGTTGCAGCAAGAGCATCCTCAAGACGAAGCTTTGCTTCCTTCATCTCTGTCTCTGTTGCAGCACCTACACGGATAACTGCTACACCACCAGCGAGCTTAGCAAGTCTTTCCTGAAGCTTCTCTCTGTCGAAGTCTGATGTTGTATTCTCGATTGCCTGCTTGATCTGGCCAACTCTTGCATCGATCTCAGCCTTCTCACCAGCGCCTTCTACGATTACTGTTGTATCCTTATTGATCTTAACTGACTTTGCTCTACCAAGCATATCGATTGTAGCTTCCTTGAGGTCAAGTCCAAGTTCTTCTGATATAACTGTACCGCCTGTAAGAATAGCGATATCCTTGAGCATATCCTTTCTTCTGTCACCATAGCCTGGTGCCTTAACTGCTACTACATTGAAGGTTCCGCGAAGCTTGTTAACGATAAGTGTTGTAAGTGCTTCACCTTCTACATCTTCTGCTACGATAAGTAATTTAGCGCCCACCTTTACAATCTGCTCAAGTACTGGAAGGATATCCTGAATGTTGCTGATCTTCTTATCTGTGATAAGGATGAATGCATCATCAAGTACTGCTTCCATTTTCTCTGTATCGCTTACCATGTAAGCTGAGATATATCCTCTGTCAAACTGCATACCTTCTACAAGGTCGAGTTCTGTCTGCATTGTCTTAGACTCTTCGATTGTGATTACGCCGTCATTAGACACCTTTTCCATAGCATCTGCTACAAGCTGTCCAACTTCATCATCACCAGCTGAGATAGCTGCTACTCTTGCGATATGCTCCTTACCATTTACCTTAGAGCTCATCTTTGCGATTGCTTCTACTGCTGTATCTGTTGCCTTCTTCATACCCTTTCTGAGTACGATTGGGTTTGCTCCTGCTGCAAGGTTCTTGATTCCTTCATGGATCATTGCCTGTGCAAGAACTGTTGCTGTTGTAGTACCATCACC
>DCIU01000140.1:0-859 GCA_002317245.1 Lachnospiraceae bacterium UBA1718 | reverse complement strand
ATCTCCTTTGCGATTGTTACACCATCATTGGTGATAAGTGGAGCGCCGTATGACTTATCCAGTACTACGTTTCTTCCCTTAGGTCCAAGTGTTACTCTAACTGTGTTTGCAAGCTGATTGACACCACTCTCAAGAGCGGCACGTGCGTCAGCGCCATACTTAATCTCTTTTGCCATGATTATTTATCTCCTTAGTTCATTTAGATCATTTTGTTTGCTAATAATAGTAGCATATGATGTTTATGATTATTTACATCTAGTGTTCTAGTAATAATTTACATCTGATGTTTTGTGAGCATTAACATCTGTTGTTTTGTTAGTATTAACATCTGTTGCTTTGTGATTACTCGATAATAGCGAGAATGTCTGCCTGTTTAACTACGATATATTCTTCATCATCAAGCTTCACATCTGTACCAGCGTACTTAGAATAGATTACGTTGTCTCCAACCTTAACTTCCATCTTCACTTCCTTGCCATCGATTACTCCACCTGGTCCCACAGCTACAACCTCTGCCTGCTGTGGCTTCTCCTTGTTCTGTCCTGGTAATACGATGCCAGACTTTGTTGTCTCTTCTGCAACTAACTGCTTTAATACGACTCTGTCGCCTAATGGTACTAACTTCATGATAATTGCCTCCTTTATATGCACCTTCATATCTCTATCTTATTTATAATATGAAAGGTTTATCTAATACCTACGTGTATCATTTTACTTAATAATTGATTTTTTTCAACCGATAGTGGCGCTTTTTTATGATTTTTTAATATTATTTAAAGATTGTGTAATGATTGGCTTTTAAAGCATGAGTACCAGCCAATAGGAATCCGTAGCCAAGCCAAAGTACACATGTGCGTGG
>DCIU01000005.1:3114-14721 GCA_002317245.1 Lachnospiraceae bacterium UBA1718 | reverse complement strand
AGTCCTGAATTCTCATTTATAACCTGGAAAATACCCGCGTAGTCTGTCTGAGTTGATGACAGAAGGGCTGCTGTAAAACAGAACACCGTAAACGGCTCAAAGCCCTGCCTATCGCAGAGCTCGAAAAATGGCAGAGCTACCCCACCTTCTACAGTGAGTCTGGCTCTATCCTGTATTAAAACCATAAGGGCTGCCGTGTCATCCATATCGACACTATTAGATGAAGAACCTCCTCCATCGCCCTCGGAAGCACTGACTTCATCCTCCTCGGGTTCATCTGAGGAGAATGCACCCAGGATGCTCATAAGGTCATCTGGGATCTCATCCATTACGTTCAGTTCTTCCTCTATATTGTCCTCTTCCTCGTCCTTGCCCTTGAAGACTCTGATATGCTCAAGACACACATCATGGGCTACCTCAAGGTCAGGATAGGTAACTGGCTTATATCCACCCTGCTCATTGGCGAATATCTGCTTCATTCCACGCAGATATCCATCTACAGAATGGTCAACACAGGCGAACAGATATGTCATATATTCATCATAGTTCGCAAATGGAATTGTTCTGGTAGCCTCTGAAAACTTTTGGCTCATTAGTTCACCTCTTTAATGGTTATTTATATTCATCAGGGAAATAATCTGGTAAGTCAGCTTCTGTAATCTCTGTAAGCTCAAGATATTCATTAGCACTGTATCCAACTATTGTTCCATTAGTTACAAGACTCCAGTCTCCATCGGTCAGAAGTACATAGCCTTCTTCACCCTTTTCCAGATAATAGAGAATCTTGCCATCCATGTCTGGTTCCTGTCTTACACGAAGGTGATGAATATTGGTTGCAACCTTGAACTTATAGTATACCTTCTCAGGTTCCACTACAGGTTCTGGAGTAGGTTCTGGTATGACCTCTTCAGGCTCCTCAATTACCTCTTCCTCCTGCACTCCGCTGTCGCCTATTACATTAACGTTAGCTATATTTACTGTTGCCCCAGCCTTACCATCGTCTTCGAATGAGTAGCTGACAGCTTTGCGGTTGCGTGATGTCTTGGAACCAAAATTCGCAAATATAATAACTGCAACTATTCCTATGGCAACATAGAGGCATAACATTCCGATTATAGTCCTCTTACTCTTATCAAGCTTCATTATCTTCCCCTCCTGTTACCGCTGTTGTCTCAGTCTCTTCTGTGGTTACTACGTCAGTCTCCTCTTCCACTGGTTCTGCCTGGGCTGTTTCTGCCGCCTCTGCTAATGGCTCCTCTTTCTCATGTACCATCTTAGGCAGCTTAATGTATATAGCCATTCCTCCGCCTTCTGAGCTCTTGGCATATATATCTCCCTTGTAGTAGTCTACAATAGCTTTAGCCTGGGCGAGACCCAGGCCATTACCACTTATTCTGTTGCTTCCCTGGAAGTTGAGCTCGAATACATGCTCGGTCTCAGCTTCTGACAGTCCCATTCCATCGTCCTTACATACTATGAATACATAATCATCCACATCTGATATAGTAACAACCAGTACTCCTGCCTTGTTCATATACTTAAGGGAATTGTCCATAATGTTACGGAGCATTATTCGCAGTCTGTTCTTATCAGCCATTACTGGAACATTCTTATTAGCTGCTATCATTCTGATGATAATGTCCATCTTGGAAGCGAAGCTGTCGAACTCATCCATAATCTCAGAGGTAACATCAACAATATTAACTTCTGTCTCTCCTGGGCCTGCACTAGGTAAAAGTGAACGCATCTGTTCGTCTTCCCTTATCCTGTCAACGTCAGCCTTAGCACTCTCTATCTGCTTTTTAAGGTTTTCACTATTCTTGAAGGCTTCTTCGGCTTCCACTCTTGCCTTCTCTATTTCTGCCTGCGCATCTTCTACCTTCTTCTCAGCCTCTTTAATATCTTCGTCCTTCTTGGCAACAGTGACCTTCAGTTCTTCGTTCTCAGCCTTAACATTGTCAAGCTGATTGTAGGCTTCCTGCAGCTCCAGGGATGCCATCATAACTTCTTCCTTATTAGTACCAGCCAGGTTAAATGCTATTAGAAGTGCAGTACTGATAATTACACTAATAAGCATTACCCATAGATCCTGTGTGAAGAAGCTGTAGATAACTGCCAAGTATCCAATTGTTGCAAAACCTAAGATGATGCGCTGAGTCTTATTCATAGTTTTCTGCCTCACTATTTTTTATATTTTTCGAAAGCCCTGTAAAACCATTGCTTTCATTAAGTTCTATTACTCTCCAGTTAGTACCCTTAAGTCTCTCCTGATCATGAGTGGATACTATTACCGTAATTCCCTGATTATTAATTATCTTAAGAAGGTTGAATATCTCCTCTGAAGACTTAGGGTCAAGGTTGCCAGTTGGCTCATCTGCCAGAAGTATTCTGGGATAATTAACAATTGCCCTGGCCATACATACCTTCTGCTGTTCGCCTCCCGACATCTCATCAGGTCTCTTATTATGAAGTCTGGCGATTCCTAACATAGAGAAAATGGAACTAATCCTTTTTAAGCTGTTCTTATTCCATCCGCCTGCCCCAATCATAGCCATTCTGACATTCTCATAGGCTGTAAGCTCTGGAACAAGCCTGAAGTCCTGGAAGATTACTCCAAGCTCTCTTCTATAGTATGGGAGCCTTCTTACTCTTATCTTTGCAATGTCCTTACCGTCAACAATAATCTCTCCTGATGTAGGCTCTATATCCTTTAGCAGAAGATTAATTAATGTGGTCTTGCCAATGCCGCTCTCTCCGATGAATGCTACTATCTCTCCCCTGTCAATATGCAGATTGAAATGCTCGAAGACATAATCTGATTCATCAGTGTATTTCTTTGATACATCAATAAAATCAATCATAGCTATTTAATCTTAAGTAACTTATTGAAACCAGACAGATTGAATACTTCCATAACCATCTCATTGGCATTAAGTATCTCAAAGTCAGCCTTCTTGGCATCTGCCGATCTCTGCCCAAGAAGGAAAGCCCTAAGTCCTGCACTACTTACATATGTAACGTCCTTAAGGTCGATAGACAACTTATCATTCTTCTGTAAGCCTGTAATAACCGCCTGCTGAAACTCTGGTGTGCTAACTGTATCTATACTTCCTGCTGGAGCTATTATTAATCTGTCTCCGTCCATTGTCTGTGTGATTACCATGTCTATTTCCCCTTATAATAAAGTAATTACGTCGTCCATACTATGCTTGTTATCAAGACTGCCATCATATGTCTGATATACTCTGGCATTAACGTCAAGATAACTATAGCTGTCAAGGAGTCCTGATCTGTTAAGTTCAATGATTCTAAGAGAGCATCTGATTGGCAGGAACTGCTTAATGATGTACTCCAGCTGGCTCTTCTTCCGCTCATCAAGTCTATCTTCTATCATTACTGTTACATCAAAGAGACTTGTGCCATAGAGTCTGTTGAAGCTCTCTATCTGCTCCTTAGGCATATAGTCCTCAGTTGTATTTCTCTCAACGATAACAGCAGGCTTACCAAGCAGAATCTCAGTTATCTTCTCCAGGCACTGTCTGGTACCCTTCATCTTGTTAAGCATATATGCGTTCTTAACAAGTTCTCTTAATACATCCTCTGCAAGGAAACCATCGCCAATATCGATGCCAAGCCATCCTGCGTAGATATCAAGCAGGTCCTTGCTGCAGCTATCAAGATCAAGAAGCTTAGGAAGGCTGCTTATCTCTTCGTCGAAGTCATCATATATTGTTGACATTACGGACAGATATCTATGGAAGAACTGGCCTCTGTCCTGATATACCCTTGGGAAGGTCTCTAAGAATCTGTCTCCCTGGCGGTCAACATACATATTCTTAAATGTTGCCGTTCCATCTCCTGTATAAGTAAAAGCAAGATAGAGATATCTTCCCTTAAGGTCATATAATACTGAATCGTTCTGCTGAACTAATCTCTTGGCATTAAGAGATTCCAGAAGACGCTTATATCCACCCTCTGACTCTGTATCAGGTTCAACAAGATGGTCACTTGCAGCTGCATATGCTATACATGCTACATTGCCTTCTGTCTCAACATCATAATGGAGTCTTCCCCACTCGGCCTCATCATATAATGAATCAATAGGCTTCAAATAGATATTGCCGTTTCTGATGTATGCTGTTTTAAGTCTGTTTTCTTTAATCTGATATTTGTAATCTGGCATTTTTCTTCCTCAAATATCTATATATTAATTAGTCTTGTGATAAGGAATGAGCTCCACATTAATAGCCCCTGGAATAAGGACTACATCATCATTAGGATATACACTCTCTTCCTTAACAGCAGCGAATTTAGCTCTGCTAGGGCTAAGCTTAAGCTTGGATACGAATTCTACTCCTGGATCCTCTTCTATAGCTTCGAATACCTCTTCGAAGAGTAGTGGATCACCGAAATTCTTGCTGCTCTCAAGATAATTGATAGCCTTACTGATTCTTCTCTCAATTCTCGACTGGTTCTGCTCGAAGTACTGGTCCACGTATACAGTCGCCTTAACATTGACCTTCTCATACTGAGGGTTCATCAGAGTAACCTTGGTAGTAAGCAGTCTTCTCTCTTCCAGTCTGGCCTTAATTACCTTCTGATAATCAGCTGTAAGCTCTGGCAGACCATTACGTCCCTCATTACCTGGAAGTACTGCAACTTTTACCTCGTTCCTGCTCTGGTCAATATATGCCTTAGCCTTACGAATGCATAAGCCTGGTGTCTCAAGTACAATCTTCTCATAGTCGCTGGCTGTAACTGCTGAGAATGGAGTATCTATGTCCTTAATAAATCTTCTGCGTACGTCCTCAAGGGATTCAATGAATCTTCCACCTGAGCCTGCGCATGGATTATAGAATTTAACATTTGTTGTTAGGCCAACCGGCTTAAGGTAGTTGCCGGCTCTTATATTGCCTTCCTCTCCAAGGTATGTACTGCATCCACCCATGAAGAGTTCAGCGCCTAAGAAGTCACCGGCTTCCTTAATCATAATATAGCCTTCGCGCTCGAATAATCTGTAGCAAAGATCTCCATCCTCATTATGTCCAGGACGGACGAATCTGTAATACTTCTCCCCATTCTCATCAAGCATTCTTGCTATTATGAAGAAGGAATCTGCAATTACATTCTCTATAGGAAGGTCAATAATCTGATCGTCATATCCCTCAACCTTGCCAATATGGTACTGACGCATTATATCAGGAGAATATGCAATGATTCTTACCGCAGCATTGCCTCTCTCTGGCCCATAACCATATCTCTTCTTGTCGAACTTATAGATAAGAGTATCGCCATCTTCCTTAACTTCGAAGTAACGTCCCTTATTCTCTCTTCCTGGAGATTTCTCATAATGCCTATAGTCATTACTGCCCTCTTCCCTTGCAAATACACTAATATAATGGTCATTAGCAAGGCTAGCTGGAGTCTCCATGGATGAGCCCTTCTTACCAACATAGGTAATAGCTTCTGTATGCTGCTGCCATGCCTCGAAGAGGAATGGGTATATGCCCCTCATTACAGGAGGGATATCGTATTCAGCCTTGTCAAGAGTAGCCTTAATGAGATAGCCTCTCTCATCGTAAGGCACTGCCTGGTATTCAGGGAATCGTAGGATTACTTCTCCACTTGTTACGAATCCACCTGTTCTGTCTAAGGCAGTAATCTCTGTGAAGCCATCCTCACCATATACTTCCCACTTGACTGAAGCGAATAGGTTAACATCTCTGTCTTCGAAGAGATTACGCTTGCTTGATTCCACAATGTCGAAGTAGAAGATTGCTTCTTCTCCGCTCTTAGGAAGCTTATTACAGAAGAGATAGAGCTCGTCACCGCTCTTAGGCTTCTTACCAAATATCGCATCTAACAGCTTGATTTCTCTGTCTAACAGATGGCTGTAGTCAGCCCAGTTGTCATCAATTTTGCTATAGACAGCTGTGACATCACAATCGTTGATAGTAATGTCCTTCCTGGTCTCGAATACTATATTCTCAAGAGTGAATCTCTGGCCCTTAGTCAAGACGAAGGACTCCTTAGCATTCTCTGCATAGAGCAGTACCCTGGCGTTACGTCCCTTATTAGGTGTAAAGCCCATCATCTTAAGTAGGCCTGCCTTAACTGCAGGTGGCATCTCATTGATGTGGTTCTGCTGAAGGGTCTCGAAAAGTGACAGCGACTCAAGTATGGTAATACCCGGGTCCGATGCATTGTAGTTGGTCCACTCCTTGGAATAGAGAGGTATCTGCATTATTCCTTCACTTATTCTATCTGTAAATGTCTTGTCGCTAAGATTCTGATTTCTAAGCATATTAAATCTCCACGTGTATCTGATGCTTACCTGGGCAGCATACCATGTATGGCTTCATCTCGAACTCACTTAAGTCCATCTCGTGCTCTCCATCTGCATCTATGTATTCAACAAGAAGAGCAACGTTCTCAATTACTGCTTCCTGCTTAAAGCTATTGATCTTCATCATAAGCTGTGATGGTGTAGGGGCTGACCCTATCTTCCATCCCTTGTAACCGTCTCTTGCAATAGGGTTCAGGTACTCATTAAGCATCTGTTCAAGATTAGCCTGTATCTCGAAGCTGTCCTGAATCTTAAGAGCTCTTATCCATGCATCTACGCTTATTCTTACATATACCGGTTCAGAGATATTGAGGCTTGACTCTGGAAGGGTTAACTCGCAGTGGTCAAGAATATGATTCTTACAGTTCATCTGTGTCTGATGGAATGAGAATGAACCCTCCTCGAAGTCCTTAAGTAAGAGTAGAATTGTCAGTGTTCCATCGCTTACCCTTCCGAAGGAATCATAGCCATTGATACATACGACCTGCTCAATAAGATTACTGAAGGACTTAATCTCCTTGATATAGTCTGCCTCTGATACCAGTCTTCTACGGCTAGAGATGATATTAGCACCTCTCTCCATGGCAGCATCCACTGTCTCCATATTGTTGCCGCCGAATCCCTTAACAGGATTATAGATATCTCCGATGAATAAGAGGTTGCCAAGAGCAGAATTAATCTGCCCAGGGTTAAGGTTACCCTTTTCTCCCCTTGACACTCTTGTTAGTACCTTAAGTGCTACATCATTAGTCACTCTTGGTATCTCTGTCTGAATACCATCACCGAATAATATCTCACTTGATAGTCTGTCCAGCATATATACTCGTCTGTCCTCAGATGATTCCAGTCGTTCAACTTCTTCCCACTTAGTATAGAAAGCAGTTCTAATGCCCTGAATGTCATACTCTGATCGGACAGATGCTGGATTAATCTCTTCCAGTCTTCTCATCTCGTTTTCCGAGATTGAACCGAACTCATTGACCCACACATCACAGGACAATATCCCTGTGAATGGAAGTGTGAACCTGGCATATGGAGTAATCTCGTCAAGGTAGAATTTTTCCTCAGGCTTAGTATCAGTATTCTGCACTCTTATACCATTAAGTCTTATGGATGTAATCACAGGAAGAGTAATTGCCACTTCATTCTCGCGCTGAATTGTCTCCCTTGATATTCTTACCCAGAATCTTCTGTTACCCTCGATATCCTTATCATAGAAGTCTGTTGGTGGTATGAAGATAAGCAGTCCCGACTTGGACATTCCTTCTGTACCATCAATGACCTTAAGAGGCTTGAATCTGTCTCTTGAACTATATTCGAAGATACAGCCTACAGGCTCATATCTCATGCTCTCTTCTATATTAATGAGAATACTAACTGGTCCCTTGGCTGGTCTCTTGTCGAGTCCTATATATAATGCGTCCTCGTAGCCTAACTTGGTGAATACAGGATACTTCTCCTTTCGCATCATATAGGAGCTAATATCTCTCTTCTTAGTTCCAACAATTGTATATATCTTATCTGGATCAATGAAGTCGTTATATTTGAAGTTAAGAGTAAGATTCCTAATTCTTGGAGCATGATGAATGGCTGGTCTGATATAGCAGTTATCTGCTTTTACTAGCTGCATCCTGATAGTACGTCCATCATAAGCACCAACTGTATTAGCATCCCAGTCTGAAGGGCAGATGAAGGATACGCTTACGTGTGTTGCCTTGTTCTCTGCGAACATATATCTTACTTCCTGCTCGAATTCAAGATTCTTGTAGCCACGGCCATTGAAGTAGGACATCTGAATCTCCTGAGCATATACCCCTGATGGAGCCATGCTAAGGTTAGCCTTAGGTCTTCTCTTAATTATCTTAAGTTCTTCCTCTTCTTCCTGTGCAGTAAGCAGTTCAAGCTGTTCATCGAAGCTAAGGTCAAAATCGATTGTGACTCTGCTTCCTGGACGATTGAAGTATGTGTCATGTCCCAGATAGCACTCATTATAGAGAGCAAGGACATCTGAAAATGGCTTGAAATTTTCCTTGTTATATTCCTGATTATCATTACCAACGAAGGTAAATGGAACATGCTCTCCTGCAGCTGAGAACTTAATGCTGTCGACATATACAGACTCATCAACTATTCCGTCATCTATAAGGGCAAGCATTCCATACTCTCCGTCCTTAAGCTTCTGAGGAGTATGCTTCTTGTCCATCTGAAGGGTGATTGTCTTACCATCCTTCATAAGAGATATATGTGGAACAGGGGTAAGATTACCATCAGCCACATAATAGAGTGGGAGCTTGCCGCTAACTATTCTGTCTCTTAACCCATCATTACCCTCAATACGTATGAATATATATCCATCACTGCCAAGCATGGTTGCGTGATAGAACATTACAGCGTTCTTCTCCACACCCTTATTCTCTCCAAAGAGTCTAAAAGGCCTCATGGATTCAACTGAAGTAACCGCATTCACATCCTTCTCATCACTGGCTAAGACATCCACCTGGTCCTCTTCAATAGGCTTAACCTCATCTACATCGGTGTTCTCTGTTTCATCGCTCGCGACTACCGCATTAGACAGAATAGTAGGTTCTTCGAGCTTGCCAACAATAGGAACAATTGCTCCATCCTCTCTGTCCGTCATGAATACATTCTTAATCTTAGAGTTGGTAACATGGATAGTATCCATAGTCTCGAATACCACTGGGTCCATCTCAAGTTCACCAGCATCGCCAAGGAGCCTTGTGCCATATGGTATGTCTGCGCCCTCAATGGTATCCTGAGCAAGTTCCATAATTACTATGGACTGGGCAGGAGTTGCAGGACGTACAGAGATATCCAGCATATTAACGAATTCTGTGTGATAATTATCCAGAATTCCATTAACTCTCTCTATATTCTCAGCCACCTGATTGGCATAGATAATACCAATAGTAGAAGCTATATCTGGATTAGTAGTATCAAAGTTCCACTCTGGAGTATATGCCTCTGATAATCTCTTAATCTCAGCTAATATGTCATTGTTATCTCTCTTATCAACTAAAATCTTTGTCTGAGTCTTCATAGAAATCTTCCTGTGGTGCGAATTCTTCACTTTCCTCGTTTACTGAGTTATCCAGGTAATATGGGAATACCAGGCTATCCCTTGTATGAGTGGAAGCTACAACAAAGCCTATGTTGATTACCAGTCTTCCACTTTCTAACTGAGGAGTAATATCTATATTTACATCTGACAGGCGTGGCTCCTGGTCCATAATCAGATCATGAAGCTCACGAGCCATCATTGTAAGTACCGTAACGCCAGTATCCATGAATACATAACTGTCAATTCTCGAACCGAACCATGGACGAACCAGTCTCTCAGTCTTTCTGGTCATCAGTATTAAATATATAGATTCCTTAACGCTACGATCCTCGTTAGCTGTCATCACCCTTCCAGTTGCGGGATCAATCTGCGGCGGGAATTTCATTCCCACTCCTAAGTAATCATGAGCTGCCATATGCTTACCTCTTATTATCCAATCTTAATTGGTGAACCCTCTATTGTAACCGGTCCACCTGCTAATTTCACTGAACTGTTGCCTTCAAGCTTAACTGTAGGTGCCGTGGCATTGAACTGCTTGTTGGCGTTAACCTCCATAGCATTCTCAGCCTGCACCTTGAAGGCTTTGGTCTTAAGCTCAGTAGTACCATTGCTGCCTGTCATTACAAGTTCTATATCATCGCCAACCTTAATGGTCAGCTTCTTGGCTGCAACAACTGTTATTTCGCCCTTCTCTGTTTTTAGTTCGATTTTGTTATCGCCTTCCTTATCAGAGAGAAGTATCTCCTTCTTGTCATTGTCCATAATGAACTTGTGAGCAGAATCAGGCGTATGAATCTCGATTACATCCTTCTCTCCTGCCTCGCCACCCTCTTCACCAGAATCAGTGAAGATGATTGAACTACCATGCTTAGTCATAATCTTTTTGAATTTATTCTTCTCATCAACTGACTTCTTAAGGAAATTATTAGAGTCCTTAGGAATACAGCCAATAATATACGGCTTCTCAATATTGCCCTGTTCGAATACCACCAATACCTGGTCACCAACTTCCGGAAGGAAATAATGTCCCCATCCTGTACCACTGGATGGCATTGCCACTCTGGCCCACTTGAGTACGTCTGCATCCTTATCTCTTGTCTGGATCTGAACGCACACCCTTCCTGGCATCTCTTCGGCATAATTATCTGCAACAACACCAATTACTACACCATATATTCTGTTATCACCATGCTCTGTCTTGGTAATCTGTTTCTCTGCTATATCGTCTATGACATCAAATAGTCCCATTAATTATAGCTCCTATTTATTCTTCCGATGTGCTGTCAAGGGATGATGCCTTAGCAACAATCCTTGTCACATAACTATCATCTGTGGTTAGAACATGTGTTACTGAGGTAACGTAGAATTTAACATTGAAGTCAACTCCAAGTCCCATCAACACAATGAATCTGCCAGGTACTATCTCTGGCATTCCTGTGAATTCAGCATGAAGGGTTCCAAGTCTGTAGGCTATATTCTCCGCTACATAATTCGCTCTGTTGGTAGCATCATCTGCAGAATAGATAGTTGGGTCAATTACCACATGCTGTATACTGCTTACAAGTCCTTTTGCCGCAGAACCCTGAGAAATCTTATCGCTTAATTTCTTGTTGGCACTTATCTTCTGTCCCTTGCCAACGTCAATTCCTCTGACCTCTACGCTTCCAACAAGACCCGTAATGTCGTACTGGGCATCCATGCTTCGCATGCCTGTCTCAGGACCAAGTTTCATAAGTATTTCTGTATTACTCTTAGCCTTACGGAAGTTAACAGTTCCGCCAACAGTGAAGAACTCATAGTTGAATTTTTTAGCAGCCTTTACTACGAATTCGTAGTCGCTCTCGTTAACCATCTCGATGGTTTTGTCAGTGACCTTTTTCTCTCCACCAGGTCCACCTGCTCCACCTGCTCCACCTAATCCGCCAGCTGCTCCAGCACCTCCGGCTCCTCCGCCTGGGCTCTCCTCTTTATCAGGAGTAGGTTCTATATTGAGCTTGGTAATAACAGACTTGAAGTCTTCCTCGCCAGCGCCTGCTGCTCCAGCTAATCCACCTGCTGCTCCGCCTAATCCACCGGCTGCTCCACCAGAGATACCTTCCTTCTTGATTTTCTCATAGTTGGTTCTATTTAATATCTCCTGAACTGCGTCACTATAATTATCTGCAAGAAGCTGCTTGGAATA
>DCIU01000005.1:0-3026 GCA_002317245.1 Lachnospiraceae bacterium UBA1718 | reverse complement strand
GCCTCGAAATTAACCTTGGCAATAAATCCTCTGAATACTTCCCTGGCTGAACTATCATATCCAAGATATATTACAACGGGATTACCCAGCATGATATATTCCTTAAGTTCCTTAAAGTCAAAACGGCTTGCCTGCTTGTTGAAGGAATTATAGATTACAAAGGTTGCAATCGATGCCTCAAAATCCGAAGTATTCTCAACCTCAAAGTCGGAAATCATAAAATGATGCTTATTCTCGGCGAAGTCCTTGCCACCCAGTTTAACTACTGCTGTAGGTCTTATAAAATTGTTATATTTCTTCCTTAAATCAGAATAATTAAAATCTGCCATAGTTTAAAAAGTAAAATTAGAAAAAGCGCCTCCGCCAACTACTGATTCAGCTGTAGACAACTTAATAGGATCCGCAAAAGCCTCCTGGTAAGCCTTATACCATTTACCAAGGCTGCCTTCATTAATATACTCATCAATCAGAATCATGCTAAGATGCACTGTACCAGCCACTGGCTCCCCCTTTGGATTAAATACTGTATAATTGGAAGACAGGTTCTGAAGTACACCATTATAGCAAAGCTTGCCCCAGTTGAAGCTCATAAGACAGGTCTGGAAGCACCTGGTTGCAGCAATAAGTCCTTCAACTTCGTTCTGTATACTGAAGGAAGCGTTCTTGCCCGCAACATTCATGATTGTCTTATATGCCCCTTTGAAGGTAGCTAAGCTCTGTCCTATCTCGATAAATGCATCGTTTGGCTCAACCTTATTGAAAATAAGGTCAACATCCATGTTAACTGCGAATGGCAGGGCTTCATAAGATACTCCGATATCCTTACCCGTCTTATCCTGTTCCTGTTGGCTCTTGGCAAAGTTCTTAACCTCGGAAATACCACCACCAGTTGCATGGAGCTGCAATGTTGCTGGATTGAACTGCACCTTGAACATCTTACCCTGGGCAAATATGTTATCATTGGAGGAAAGCTTACTTGCAAGTCCTTTAATACTGGATATCTGTGTATCCCTATTGAATGATTCAGACATATATGCAGAATTCATCTGACCACGCAGGGCCTGAGAGACTGCTTCACCATCAGACTCAAGCTTGATTGTCCCGCCAAAATCGCCATCCTTATCATCAACAACACGAATAATGGCCTTCTCGACATTACCAACCATGTTATTTAGAAAAGTACCAACATCATCTATTCCCATCTTTTAGAAAATACCTCCAGAAAATGCATCTGAAATCTTTGAACCAACACCTTTAACCTTATCCCAGCCAGATTTCGCTATGTCGGATTCATCCTCTTTGAAAAGAGCATCATAAGACACTCTCCAGCGTTCCTGGTCATATGGATTCTCGTTACTCTGTCTTATCTTAATAGCAACCTCTGCATAAATTGGGTCACCGTTCTTATTGAACATCTTATAGGTGGCATTAGCACTGGTTATCTCTCCGTGAAAGCACATTTTTCCATAGTAAAAAATAACGTCTCTTGTATATGTAGTGCTAAGGAGAGCAACGAATCCTTCCACCTGTTTTCTTACAGAATAGGGTTCATCACCAGCGATGCCGCTTATCTTCTTAACAGCACTTCCAGCTGTAGAAGTAATGTTACCAAGTGATGCGTTCCATCCTTCTGATGCCTGTATAAATGCATCATTAACATTTATTTTTTCAAATACTAATGTACAGTGTAATTCTGTATTTTTGGGGAGGTCCTTGATAGACTGGCCATCTCCTCCCGCTCCAACTCCTTCAGTTGGATTAATTCTTCTTCGTCCACCAGGATCAGAAGTCATTCTAATGGAACTTGGGTTGTACTGAACCTGAACTGGCACATATTTGCCCTTCATAAGATCAGCTAACTCATCGAAGCTAAGACCCTTACTTGAATTGCCAGAGCCTCTTACTCCGGACTTTAGGATTTCCTCCGCTTCCTTTCCTGTTCTCTCATTTGCGTCTTTATCTACCTGCTTAATCTTATTCGCAGCCGCTTTCAGGATAGCCTTCTGTACTGCAGCCGAGTCCTCCTTGAAATTGGATAAGTTATCACCCGCATCCGACTGCATACCCGCTGCATCCCTAACGCATAAATAGGCTTTTGCAATATTTCCAGAGGCATCCTTTAATGTTCCGCCCAGATTCTTTAACATATCCATTATCGAAAGCCTCCTTTCTTATTATTAGAAGCCTCTTCTTATCTTCTCGTTCTGCAGCTTCTTCTCTATCCTCGAATATACCTGGTCTGACAGCTCTCCCATCTGGGAGATTACATTCTGTCTAATCAGGTTGGTTATCTCTTCTGTGTTAATGGTCTCATTAACTACATGCTCTTCGTTATTGTATCTATTAACTGTCGTTACAACGTCTTCAGTCTCTGTAACAGTCTGGGTACGATTTTCCCTGGTCTCATTCCTTAGTTCATCAATACGCTCAAGAATCTCTGTCTCATTAATTGTATCTGTCAGCTTGTGGACCAGATTAATATTCCTGTTTATCTCTGTTGCTCTGTTAACAGTCTCCTGGAGTACAGTCCCCTTAGGACTTGTCATTATCTGCTCAACTATGTTCTCTACATATGTATTACGAACCAGGTCTGTCTCAGGAATAACTGGAGCAGCTTCCTCCCTGTGCTGAAGTTCAATTGCAGCTATGTCTTCATTAAGAAGAGACAGGGCATCTGTAGGATCTGTTGGCCCCATTCCTGCCGACTGTTTGCTCTTCATTACTCCATCAATGAACTTGAGGAATGGTCTGACCTTCTCTGGATATGCCTCCAGATACAAGTCCTGCTCCTTCTCCTTGGCTTCAGCGTTCTGGACCTGTTCTTCCCTGTATCTGATAAGAAGCTCAGTCGGATCATCTAATGCTGACAGACTCTCTCTTATTGTTCTATCCTGAGTATGTACTATCTGTGGTTTTCCCTGGTCTATTCGCTGCTGCAGCTGCTGCATTACACGAATGTAACGGTTCTCATTATCAATGTTCTGCTCGTCTATCTTCTTAATATCATTTATTATCTGCTGTTCAGT
>DCIU01000114.1:4901-11637 GCA_002317245.1 Lachnospiraceae bacterium UBA1718 | reverse complement strand
TCAAATACCAGTCCACCTGTAATTCTCATAGATTAGTCCTTAACTACACACTTATATATGCCATTTTACCATATTTTCTGTTAATTGCTTATCCTCAGGGAAAAGATGATATAATTAAGACTATGAAGACACGTGAAGAAGCTTTAAGCTACGGATTATCATTCAAAGATACATATAAGGATCTGCCATTCCACGACCCGAACTGGCAGTTAGTCAGATACGAAAAGAATAAGAAAGCTTTTCTGTGGACCTATGAGCGAGATGGATATATTAATCTCAATGTTAAGGTCAATCCGGAGTGGAGGGATCTGTGGCGTATGACCTATGATGCGGTTATCCCTGGATACCATCAGAATAAGGAACACTGGAATACCATTATTCTCGATGGTTCTATTCCAAGGTCTGATATTGAGCGAATGATTGCTGAGAGCTATGATATTATATCTGACAGCCCGACTAAGAGGATCTATGAAGCTGTTAAGAAGATACCTAAGGGGAAGGTGGCAACCTATGGACAGGTTGCTCTGATGGCAGGTGATAAGAAGATGGCAAGAGCCGTCGGTAATGCCCTTCATCATAATCCTGACCCTGATAATATTCCCTGCTACAGGGTAGTTAATTCCAAGGGAGAGCTTGCTGGTGCCTTCGCCTTCGGTGGCGGTGAGGCCCAGGCCACTCTCCTTAGAGCTGATGATATAGAAGTAATTGATAATAAGGTTGATCTCAAGAAATATGGGATAATTTTGTAGATTATTCCTTTTATAAGCGCTTCTTAATCTCTTCAATTACGATCTCAAGAGCCTTAATTCTGGCATATTTCTTATCGTTACTCTCTAAGACATACCATGGAGCGAAGCTTGTGCTTGTCTTAGCAATCATCTCATCAATAGCTCCTTCATAGAGATCCCACTTTTCTCTGTTTCTCCAGTCCTCGTCAGTTATCTTCCACTGCTTCTCAGGAGTATTCTGTCTAAGTGTGAACCTCTCAAGCTGTGTATCCTTATCAACCTGAACCCAGAACTTGATTACAATAGCTCCCCAGTCGTACAGATCCTTCTCGAACTCATTAATCTCGTTATATGCTCTCTGCCAGTCATTCTCACTGCAGTAACCCTCGAGTCTCTCAACCATTACTCTTCCATACCAGGTACGGTCAAATATAGCTACATGTCCTGTCTTAGGAAGTCTGTTATAGAATCTCCATAAGAAGTGCCTGTTCTTCTCTTCCTTAGTAGGGCTGGCAATAGGGAATACCTCATAGCCTCTGCAGTCCAGGGCACTAGCAATTCTCTTAATGTTGCCGCCCTTGCCTGCTGCATCCCAGCCTTCGTATGCAATAACGAGAGGAATTCTCTTCTGATAGAGCTTGTTGTGAAGCTTCTTAAGTTCCTTCTGAAGTACCTTCAGTCTGGCCTTATATTCCTCATCCGTGAGCTCCTTGTCAGCAAGAGTTATTGCTGATAAAGGTCCTACTTCGCTAAGGTCGAACTTATTCTCCTGAATATCAGCTACCCAAGGCTGACTTATTGCAGCGTCTATGCTTGCAATAATTGTATTGGCTACGAACCTCTCCACATCATCCTTATCAACAGACTTAATCTCATGCCATGGAACCGCCTTAGAGTCTGTTGCATCCATATACTGCTTATAGAGCTTAGCACACTTGTCATAGTGCTTATTCTGCCACTTATCGAATTCAGTTACTCTCCACTTGGTATTCTTGCCATCTGCAAGCTTATCCAGTCTCTCCTTCTGAGTCTTCTTATCTACATCCAGGAAGAACTTAACCACAAGATATCCATTATCACGGAGCTGTCTCTCGTAATTAATAACGCTGTCAACCTTAGTATTATATTCAGCGTCATTAATCTCGCCTAAGAGATATTCTCTTGTAATCTCATCCATTACGCCGCCATCAAAGAAGGAAAACTGACCATACTCAGGCATTCTTACTGCATGACGATATAGGAATGGCTTACGCTTGTCATCCTCTGAGATTACGTCCATGTTATATACCTTGAAGAATCTTGGGTCCATATACTTGATAATGCTTCCAAGTACACTTCCCTTACCAGCTGCACTCCAGCCTTCAAGAATAACAATTACTGGAAGATTGGCGTCCTTAATAATCTGCTGTCTCTTCGCAAGTTCGTTTCTGTAAATGTCTTTTTCTGCTCTTCCCATTTGTACCCCAATTCTGCCTGTCTCCGGCCAGGCGACCGCTTTATCTATATCCGTAACCCCTACTGTTTTCCCTGACTTATATAACTGACAACGGCCATTATTATCCAATCATGTCATTGCCTCTGCCCGACTCAATCCTCTTAACGAATGTCTCCGGATCCCTCTTCATCATGAACATAGCCTTGAAGGCGTTCATTACCATAGTCTCCTTATTACAGGTAGTCGGATTCTTGCCAATCTCCCTGATCAGATTATACTTGTCCATCTGCCATACATATATATCTGACAAGGCATATCCTGATACCTTGAACTTATCTAAAAATGTATGATGCTCAAGATAATATATAAACTCGTCATATAGATCTTCATCTGTAAGCAGGTCCATCCATAGTTCATCAGCCCACTGCTCACTTAATCCTGCGTACTCGCATATCTCGTGAAGATACTCACATATCTTAAATTTGGTTGTATTAACTATTATGCTCATATAATCAAAAAGGCGGCTCATATCATTCAATATGAACCGCCATAGTATCCCTTAATTAAACTCCGTCACTAAAAATGCTGCCTAAAGCATTCTGCAGTGTAGCATTACTTGTATACAGACTGCTATTACGAGAAGCAGCACTTGCAACTGAAGAAGCATCTTCAGCAATCTGTCCACCATAGGTATAGGCTCCGTCGAACATAGCCTTGACAGTCTTAATGTCAGCACTCTTAAGCTTATCCTCGTCTACAGTAAGCTTATTATCAGAACCCACTGTAATGCCAATACTAGATAAGGCCTTGGACATAGTGCTGGTCATACTCTTCATTGTATTGGTAGCGCTGGTTACGTCCTTAGCACTAACCTTCGCAGAGTTGGTAATAACATCGTTATACTCTGTTACAAAGCTCTTAACTGCCTTAGTTATCTTCTCAGTATCTGCATTCTTCCACAGGTCCTTATCCTGAAGGGCTGTAGCCGCATCCTTAAGGGCTGTTGCTTCAGTCTGAACCTTATTAAGTCCTGTTGTATCCTTATCAGTAGCGACATTAGAGCTCTTATCAGTCTCTGTCTTACTGTTAGCCTTAGTAGCACTCTTCTGCTCGTTATAGTAGGCCTTCATCAGCTTACCATAGCTGCCGTTCTTAATCTGTGCATAGTCAAGCAGGTTGAAGCTTGAACTAGAACTGCTTCCCAGACTGCCTATTAGGCCTGAAATATTACTTAAATCTCTCATTAGCTATCCTCCTCGAATCCGTTCTTGTCATCAGCTAATTAATTACAATTCCCTCAGCTCTTATAAAAAGAGCTAGTTTATCTAATTATTATAACACCGCATCATAATTATAACAACCACTTGCATGTATACCAACAAGCACCATTCGCCCATATCCCCTTCATCACAAATGATCAGTCATCAGCCTGGTGTATTGTAACCTGGTTAAATGGAATCTCAATATTATTCTCGTCAAATAATCTCTTGGCCACAAGCCTGATTCCTCTCTCAATCTTACCAGCATAACTCTGGCTTCCATGAGCGTATAGTTCGATGGTGACACCATTAGTTCCAAGATCAACTACACCCTTAACATATGGGCCATCCTCAATCTCAGGAATGGCGTCTCTAAACATCTTTCTATTATCATCAATAAGCTTAATAACCTGTTCAGCGTCTTCCTTATATGCAATGTCAATTCTTGCCAGCGCTCCAGAATTGGTTGGATCCATAACTGTAACATTGGTCATGGCTGCGTTATTAATTATCTTAATGCAGTCGCCCTTGGCTATCTGTGTGGTTCGCATTCCAATCTTCTGAACCTGGCCTCTGAATCCGCCTACTTCAATCCAGTCGCCAATTTGGAAGGAGCCTTCGAAAACAATAAAAAATCCTGATAGCAGGTCACCAATGGTGCTGCTGGCGCAAAATGAAATTGCTGCACCCGCAATACCAGCTCCAGCAAGAAGCGCCGAAAGATTGGCTCCCAGTTCATTAAGAGACCAGATAATCGCAATAATCAGAAGCAGGAATCTTATTAGCGAACTCATAAGGTGTCCAATTGTCATTCCTCTTGGACCCATATTATCCATAATCATCTTGGTAAGTCTGTCTATTACAACCGCTGTAACAGCGCATCCCACAATAATTAATAATATCATTGTTATAGAGAATAGGTTGATTCCCTTATTCCAATGACTTCCTAAGAGATAGCTTAGAAGTGGCTTCTCCTGAACCAGGTAATCAATAACCAGTAAGAGTACCAGAACTACTCCCGATGCCAGAATCATCCTGTTGACCACATTTTTGAAACCTTCATTTAGTACGTTATCATAATCGTGGATGATATTAGAAGTTGTGTCCTCTGAAGTAGCTTCGTCTCCTTCTGCTATCTTCTTATTCTTAAGATTAATCTTGGCAGTACCAAGAAGAACAACGATAACAAATACTACTATACCTATTGTTATTGTCCATAAGCTTAGCCATGCCATAGAATAAGGAATCTCCCTCATTGGAAGAGCGCTTATCAGAACGAGGTTATAATCTGCGTTAACAAGAGTGTTAATGTAATATCTCACCCCCTTAATACGCTGGATACCATTGAATCCATTAACAAGAATCTTGTCGTTTAGAGTAGTGTCGATATATACCACTTCCTCTGCATCTGGAGTAGACATATATACCTTATTCGGCTCATCCTGATATACCGCATATGTTGTAGCGTCTCCAAGGTCTGTTGTGAGCATAGTCTCTTCGAGATTCCATATGTCCATCAAATCAGGAATATAGTCTACAGCAATCTCAATAATTACTACACCCTTGGCATCCTGTCGTCTTGTAAGCACAGTGATGTCATATCCATTGTAATCAGGTGAATCCTTCAGATATATTCCATCGTCAATCTGGCCATCCATTATCTGCCAACATATGCTATTAATGGAATTATCATTTCTTCCAAGCGTATATCCATCTTCACTGGTTGTAGATGCTACTATGGTAGCATTGCCATCAGTTATCTTAATATTGCTGAAATAGTCTATGGAACTAACCATTTCCTGAAGATATGTGTCATTTATTTCATTGGTATTGCCAATAAGTCCCCAGGAAGCTATATCTGCATATTCTGTGAATTCGTTATTAAGATTATTCTCAAGTGTCTCTTTGTTTTTCTGATTAGCCTCGTAAGTAGCAGACAATGCCTTAAGATTCCTTGCCGCACTAACATTCTGGTCACTATAACTTATAAGGGTGCTTACATAGAATAATGAAATTCCAATTAATATAAGTCCGAAGAAGGCAAGGGCTGTGATGTGGGATAATATCTTTTTATTAAGAGTTATACGATCGCCAATATTTATTTTCTCAGCAGAATCATCCTTATAATATTCATTCTTCCTGATTATTAATACATAGATTAAGATAGCAACAAGTAATACCCAGAAGAGAATAATAGGAACAATTGAGCTTCTAACAATTCCCGACAGAAGGCTCATAAGCGGGATAAATACAACGATGTTCATTCCATCAAGAACGGTCTTATTATAATAACCGTAATCGCCACCGAATTTTGCAACACCTACGGTATTCTCAATTGCCAGTTCCAGAACTTTACTGGCAACCTTGCCAACACATGATTTATCATTGCTGGATATAATTACATCTTCATCATCAATCCAGAAAACAGTCTCTCCACTGCGCTGGCTGTATGCTTCTGCTTTCTCAAAGCCATTTTCAATGAAATCATCTTCAGTATAGCTTATGATCACATATCCATCGCCAACCTGTCTTGAACGATAGTAGTCCATTATACCTTCAGCATCCGCCTGTTCTAGGTATCCCTCCTGCAAAAGAGTATTAATACTGTCGGTATTCAGAGCAAATACATCACTCTGCACAGTCTTGTAGACTCTCCATATATTCTCTTCACTAGTCTCATTAGCATAGTAAAGGTTGACTCTGACCTTGGAATCAAGAGCATTAAGACTGGTAATATTAGACCCCTTATTCTCGATATAATAGCTACAGTAATCCAGCATATATCTGCCACGGTACTCAAGCATATCCGATGATATTTTATCTACTTTAGTCTTGTCTTCAGCTCTCTTGACCTCGTTCTGGATTGTAATAGTAACGTCATTAATTACTTTTCCAGCATAATAGCCAATATGTGCTATGAACACATACATGGTTACTACAAGCATAATAATAATGCTAAGTATTATTATTAATCGAGATATCTTATCCTTTTGCTCTTTTTCTCTTCTTCTCATGGGCACTCCATCTATTAAATATCCGGCGTAAACTTATTTGTAATCAAAATTGCTTGGAACATTAAGTGGCTGCTCTAACAGTTCTGGATTGGCAAAAATATGCTTAACAAGCTTAAGGCTTCTTGCAAAGTAGAAGCCATCTCCAATTCTCTCATCGATTGTTGCGCTGAAGTCTACAACATCTCTAATCTCCTTGCTTCCATCAGCCATAATGAGTTCTTCCTTGTGAATGGTACCAATTGTTACCATGATTGAGTTAGTACCATAATTATTAAGATGATGGTATACAGATGGACACTT
>DCIU01000114.1:0-4784 GCA_002317245.1 Lachnospiraceae bacterium UBA1718 | reverse complement strand
CCAACTACGAAGGCAAGTATTGGCATTGGCATCTTGGAAAGCATTGTCATAATGCCATCAATTCCTCCTGCGGCAACCTCACTCTTCCTTGTCTCTCTTACATCACCTACAATTTTCTTGGCTATCTCATTAATTGTATCTGTCTCCTTGGGAACAAGTACCATAAGAGCTTCCTCTGCATGGTCTGTGAACCTTCTCTTAGCTACGAAGCTCATGGATATATCATATCTCTCGTATACTTTTCTTCCCTGGATGAATCTGTTGAGCATTGGACGCTCCATAATCATCTTGGTAACACCCATTACTATACAGTGGAACATTGTTATCTTGTAATCTGCGCCTGCTGTCTCTAATTCAGCATTCTTCTTCTCCATATATTTAAGAAGCTCTGTTACGTCGAACTTATCACTAAGGCACACCTCTGCATCAGTTCTCTTATCCATAAGGTGAGGCATAATGCACTGTAAGCCTCTGCTCTCCTTAACAAGTCTTCCGTCCTTACGGTCTCCCCCAGTGTCTCTTTCTCTTATCAGGCATTTACATATTCTCCATTATATAATTTTTAGTCAAGCAAGGCGTTCATTGGCCCATCAACCTCTGGGTATTTGTTAACCTCTGGGTTATCATACAGAGTTCCCTCAAATATAACCATCCTAACGTCATCTAGTGCTCTAATATCCTCAAGCGGATTCTTATCAGTCACTATCATATCCGCCATCTTACCCGTCTCTATCGATCCAGTAATATCATCTATTCCTGCAATCCTTGCATTAACAAGCGTTCCTGTATGCAGGGCAAATGAATTACTCACATTACAATACTTGGCATAGTAGCCGAGCTCTCTCCACACTCCATACTGCGTAGCGTAAGAACACGAACTGTCGGTACCAAGACCAACTCTTGTACCCTGTTCATTATTCTTCTTAGCTAATTCAATCATGCCCTCTACAACAATGGCACTGTTATGAACTGCTGCCTCAGACAGGTTGAACATACCCTCGAATCTCTCTGCATAAGGGAGAGCTGGTGTAAGGGTAACAATCTGGCTGGCTCTGGTACTCTTAAAGAGTTCCACCATCTCTTCATCCGGCTTGGCACCATGCTCAATTGTATCTACACCATTCTTCAGGGCTGCCTTAATACCTGCAGGTCCTTCACAATGTGCAGCTACAATTAATCCCAGTTCATGTGCCCTGTCGCAGGCCGCCTTAATATAATCATCGGGCATCAGCTGAGCACCTGGAATACCCACCTCATCAGAATCCATTACACCGCCAGTAATCATCAGCTTAATGAAATCGGCCTTAGACTCAGCAATCTTATCTACCAGTTTAACTGCCTCTTCTCTGTTTCCTGCAGCATAGGCGAAGGTTCCAGCCATATGGCCGCCTGGAACTGATATGGCAGTATTAGATGTTAGGATTCTTGGCCCCACTCTCTTGCCCATTTTAATATCATCTCTTACTCTTGCATCGTAGTTGGATATTCCTCCAACGCTTCTAATGGTTGTTACACCTGCCATAAGAGCATTCTTAACATTGGTCGCCACCATATTGCAGCCAATTCTATTACCAAGTTCGCAGCTTGTAATTAACTTACAGACAAGCTCTAGATTCATAGGCTTCTTACTTGGCTTACCTGTCCCCGGAAGATGCGCATGTAGATTGATTAGACCAGGCATAATATAGCTGTTATTCAGGTCTATCACTTTTGCCCCTGATATATCAGCCTTATCTGCGTCTTCAATTGCCACTATCTTCTTATCCTGGACGATTATGACCTTACCTGTCTGCGGCTCCATATCCAGTGTTCCATCAAGGATTATTCCATTTATATATGCAGTCTTCATTGATTTTCTCTCTGTTTACAGCTTTCTATCCTTCGCTATCAGCAGTCAGTTTGCTTCCGACCTATTGCTCTTATCGCCAATTGGTCTACTCACTCTTAATGCTGTCGTCAATCTTAAGTCTACCAGCAAGTGCCCAGATTCCAACTGAAGCAACAAGGGCTGTCAGGCCCATAATAAGAATAATAGCTCTCACTGCCGACTCTGGCTGAGTAGTCAGGTTGCCATCGAAGTGTGAATACTCAAGAACCACACCAAGAAGGAATGTCAGCAACGCATTGCCAAGCTTCTGAACGAAGTACATAACATTATTAACCATACCATCCATTCTTGCTCCCTGAGATTCGCTGACCATATCAGTAATATCAGCTCTGTTTAAGCTCAGCATTACAGTAATAAGCTCTGTACCTATTCCAATTGCTGCACAGAGAACGAATGGAGCAAATGTCTGTCTTGCAAAAATGAGGAAGACTAAGCTTCCTGCTGTGAGCACTGCTGTACCAATAGAGATGACCTTCTTACGGCCAAGCTTCTTGTAGAGCTTATTTACAACTGGAAGCATGGCAATAATACCAAATACATATGTTGCCATAACAACGCTCGCAATTCCTGCATTGTTGATTACATATGTGCAGTAATAGAGCGCATATCCAGAGATAATTGTTGAGTATAATCCATAGAGAAATAATATTGCGAGGTTGAAGTTGAATTCACGATTACCAAGGAGAATCTTGCAGCACTTGGCAAATGGAATCTTCTCAGATACATCGTCAAACACCCTCTCCTTAGAAGTGAAGAAATTGAAGGCACTAGTAAAAATCACAACGCTTCCTGCTATTGCAGCAGCAACAACAAATCCCTTTCTTGGATTAATCATCTCCCCTGCACTATCAAGTCCGGCAACGCCTCTTACAATTGGCCAGAAAACGATTGAAGAAATAGCAAGACCAAAGGCACCACCACCTGAGGCCCATGTACTTAAGGAAACTCTGTCCTTGGCATCTGGAGAAGCCAGCTGCTTCATACCATTAATAGCAAGTGTATGAAGTGTACTTGGAATCCTGAAAAGGAAATAGAATACAAAAGCAATAATAATTGGCAATGTGCTATTGCCTGAACCATCGCCATAAACTGTGAACATAAGAACAAGTAAGATTGCTATTGGAATACTTGTCCAGAGAAGAGGTCGCATCTTCTCACCATTCTTAAATCTGTGGTTATCAGCCATTGATGCAAAAAGAGGATCATTAACAGCATCCCATACAACTGCCAGGCTGATAATCGTGCTGGCTACAACTGGCCTAATATGAGCCACGTTGGTATAAAAATAAAGCAGGAATGTGTTAATAAATGATAACCATACTCCCGATCCAAGATTAGTAAGTCCATATCCCATTTTTTCTGAGAATTTTAATTTGTTGTCCATTGTGTCCAATCCTCTCCCCCTTATTTGCGCCAGACCCTTTATATTATACTATTAAAAAGGTGCTACGTAACACGACGCAACACCTTATTATACCTTAATTTACGGCTCTTTTGTAGTCGTAACCTCTGTCACTTTTGATGCTTAATGGCTTTATCTCAAACCATTTCAACCCATAAGTGTCAATATTAAGTGCAATATTCAGTTTGCCATCTTTTGCTCTTACGATATCGCTCTGTACATATGGTCTGGCTGTCTCCCTAAGCAATGCAAGTTCATCCTTGCCAAGATGCGATGGCTCTCCTATCTCATGCCATGTCTTCAATGGATTAGCATGGTTCTCATCCACAGTCTTAGTAATAAGTGTATAATCTCCATCTGATAATTCCAGTTCAAGGTTAAGTTCTAAGGCTGATTTCTCATCAAAGCACATATTGTAGGCCACTCCTCTATATGTGCCCTCGCTTGTCTCAACCAGCGTAAGGTCATCGGTACACTTAAGACATCTGCCCTGAAGTGTCTTGAAGAATGAGAAGGTCCAGAATGTTGGCTTGGCAATTAATCCGTTAGCTACCAGACCAAATCCACCGTGGAATGGAGTAAATGGCACGCCCCTCTCCTCGAAGATATCGCCAAAGGTCCAATATGAGTAGGAATCACTGTACTGACCCATATGCGACAGCTGCCATGCAATATAAGAAGCGTTCCTCACCGTATCATGCACTGGCGAATCCGGACAGTAGGATGTATTGAACTCAGTAATGTGCATTGGGAGTCCCTTGGTCCAAACAAAGCTATCTATAAGTTCTCTTGATACCTTCAGCTCCTCAAGTGTCTCCCATGGATTCCTGAAGGGCGCATATGTATAATGACCAGCCATCTCCGGCTTCTCAAACATATAGTGATGTCTGCTAATGAAGTCGGGGGCAATTTTCTCCCTTACACAGAACTCGAGGAATGCACGGAGCCACCTTACGTCATCTACACCACAGATTGCAGGTCCGCCAATCTTAAAGTCTGGATTGAGCTCCTTAACTGCCTCAAAGGTCTTCTTAAAGAGTACAAAGTACTCATCCATATCGGCATCCTTCCAGAAGCCTGGAAGATTGGGCTCATTCCACACCTCTATTGGCCATGTGAGCACTTCCTCTTCACCATATCTCTCCATGAGATGGATAAGAGTCGCCACTACCAGCTTCTGCCAGTTCTCATACTTCTTAGGCGGTGTCACATTACCCTTCCAGTAGAAAATAGTCTGATCCCCACTTGCCATCTTCTCAGGCATAAATCCCAGCTCTAAGAATGGTCTGATATTCTGCTCAAGGTAATTATCCATTACCATATCCAGATAAGTGAAATTATATTCTGCCTGCATTTTGCCATCGGCATCTTCATATTCCTGATATATAGCCATATCGTCGGAAAACAGGCCATGTCCCCTTATGTGCTTGAAGCCGATCTCAGCCTGGTTCATTGCAAGCTGTTCCTGATATGCCTTCTGAAGGGCGAGCCCCA
>DCIU01000078.1:21615-22580 GCA_002317245.1 Lachnospiraceae bacterium UBA1718 | reverse complement strand
GCTCTCTGCAATGAGTTCATTGTACTTATTAAGGAGACTGCTATTGTTGGTTACGTTGGACTTATGGATATCCAGAAGGCTGGAGACTTCATTAAGAGTGCAACATTCTTAGCATTTATGCCACTGATTAGTATAGCGGTTATTTATTATGTTCTTATTAAGGTTCTTAATATTGGCCTTAAGAAGATAGAGGATGCCCTTCGTAAGGGTGACAGATCATAATATAAGAGGAGGAGAAATATTATGAAGAAGATGAGTAGACTTTTAGCAGTAGCACTCGTTGCTGCAATGGTTATGGCAACACTTGTTGGTTGTGGTTCTAAGGAAGCAGCTGCTGGCAGCACACTTACATTTGCTACTAACGCAGAGTTCCCACCATTCGAGTTCGTATCAGCTAATGGTGTTATTGGCGAGTATGATGGTATCGACCTTGTGATTGCTAAGCAGATCGCTGAGGAGAACGGATATGTTCCAGCAATGGAGAATATGGAGTTCGATTCATTATTAGTAGCACTTCAGAATGGTCAGATTGATGCTGTTATCGCTGGTATGACAGTTACAGATGAGAGAAAGGAAACAGTTGATTTCTCTACACCATACTACACAGCTACACAGGTAATGATCGTTAAGGAAGATTCAGACATTACTAAGGCAACAGATATGGCTGACAAGACAATCGCAGTTGTACAGGGTTACACTGGCGAGGTTTGTGTTAATGATTTCGGCTATCCATACGAGGCTTTCAAGAAGGGTACAGAGTGTGTACTTGAGCTTGTTAATGGCAAGTGTGATGTAGTAGTTATCGATTCAGCTACAGCTTCTAAGTACGTTAAGGACAATGCTGGTCTTAAGATCGTTGAGGATCCTTCAGCATTCGAGTCTGAGGAGTACGCAATCGCAGTTAAGAAGGGCAACACAGAGCTCCTTAACAAGATTAATGCTTCAGTAGAGAAGATGCTTGCAGA
>DCIU01000078.1:20773-21544 GCA_002317245.1 Lachnospiraceae bacterium UBA1718 | reverse complement strand
AGATTTCAACCACCGGATTTACATCCGGTGGTTTTTTGGTAGAATAAAGGTTATGAATAGGTTCGTAGCATGGATATGTAAGTTCATACCGACACACCTAAGCAACAGGGCCATGGTCAGGGTATTCCAGATCATGAGAAGGTTCCAGAGGCATGGCGACATGCTTAGCTTAAGTCATGACAGTCAGAATGTGGAGGCTGAGCCGGGCTTCAATATGATTGAATGCCAGAATGATCTCGCCAATATGCACATTGGACTAACAAGTGTGCAGGCAGCCGGATGCGAGGTAATAGCCACATATAATGTTATTAAGTCTTTATCTGAGAATAAGAAGATGTGGGATGGAGTGGGCAAGATTACAGGATGGCTTCCACTAAGCTACCTTATTTCCCAGTACGAGAAGGATGGAATAGTACTTAGTGGTAAGTTCGGCGTAGCTCCACTTGCAATTGTAGATATGCTCCGTAGATTGGGCTATAATACAGATGTGTATATTCCAGGCAAGAGGAGACTGTTTGGCAGGAAGAAGCCCTTTGACATATCGGACTTCTTCGACAGATCCAGAGCCCTCATTATGACCTTCTATAATGATGGCGAAGACCTGATGAAGCAGATACATACAGTAGCTGTTACCAAGAAGGACAATACATATACCGCCCACAATGTCTATGGCAACGGCTATGTGCATGGTCCCTTTGACAGCATGGATGACTTAGTTAGCTCTATCGGCTCCGGCAGAGCCAAGCCGATTATATATATTAGTATTCTATA
>DCIU01000078.1:0-20724 GCA_002317245.1 Lachnospiraceae bacterium UBA1718 | reverse complement strand
ATGATTAAAGCAGTATTATTATTTATTCTTGGTTTGATTCTCTTAATAAAGGGTGGCGACTGGTTCGTAGATGGTGCCACAGGTATTGCGGAGAGATTCCATATTCCGGAGATATTAATTGGTGCAACAGTTGTATCTATTGGTACCACACTTCCTGAGGTTATGGTGTCTGCCACATCTGCTGCCAAGGGCATTGGCGATATGGCCTATGGTAATGCAATTGGGTCTATTATCTGTAATACAGCCCTGGTATCGGCTATCACAATAGCTGTTAAGCCTGCACCAGTTGAGAAGAAGAGCCTGCGACTTCCAGTTGCATTCTTTTTCCTTGCAGCAATTACCTATGTGGCAGTGGCATATACGACTCAGTACTTCTCAAGACCAGTTGGTATTGGGCTGCTTGTTATGTTCGTAGTATATATGGCTATTACAGTTAAGCAGGCTTTTGCAGGTAATGCTCCGATAGACCAGCCTGAGGAAGAGGAAGAGCCTAAGGAAGAGATGCCACTCTGGAAGGAGATTATATTATTAGTAGCAGGAGCAGCAGCAATTGCTGTTGGCGCTGACTTACTTGTTGATAATGGAACATATATTGCTACAGCACTTGGCGTTCCGGCATCAGTAATCGCCCTTACCTTTGTAGCCCTTGGAACATCGCTTCCAGAGCTTGTAACAGCAATTACATCACTAGCTAAGGGCCACGGTGCACTATCCCTTGGCAATGTTATAGGTGCCAACCTTTTCAACCTGGTACTGGTAAGTGGTATATCCGTTACAATTGCTCCATTTGCAGTTCCTGCTGAGAAGCTTGTTGGTGGCATGAATGCGTCGCTTCTGGTTGACCTGCCACTTATGCTCTTTGTAATGTTATTCATGACATTACCAGCCCTCATTAAGGGCAAGCTCTACAGAGCCCAGGGAATAATCTTAATCGCAATCTATTTTGCATACTGTATATTCCAGTTTGCAGTATAATACAGATAACATCGAAAGGAGATCTTGATTATGAAGATAGGTTTCATTGGAATGGGCAACATGGCACAGGCCATAGCTGCAGGATTCATCTATAGTGGCAAAATTGACGGCACTGACGTATATGCCTATGCGCCACATCAGGACAAGCTTAAGGCGAACGCAGGTAAGATTGGATTCATTCCTGCACCTACACCTAAGGCCCTGGTTCAGAGCGTGGACGTAGTAATAATTGCCTGTAAGCCATATCAGATTAAGGATGTGCTTGATGAAGTTGGCAGTGACATCTATGGCAAGGCAATAGTATCAGTGGCAGCTGGATGGACATACAAGACATTCGAGGAGATACTGGGAGACAATTCAAGAATTCAGTGTATTATGCCTAATACACCATCCATGGTTGGAGAGGGCGTATTATTATTCGAGAGAATTAACACATTAGAGGTAGCAGAGAGAGCAGAGCTTATGGATCTCTTCGGATCCTTAGGTATAATAGAAGAGCTTCCAACAGAGCTTATGGGAATTGGTGGAGCAATCTCAGGATGTGGACCAGCCTTCATGGATATGATAATGGAAGCCTACGGTGATGCAGCTGTTAAGTATGGTATACCAAGGACATTAGCTTATAAGCTTATCAGTCAGACAATGATTGGTTCTGCAAAGCTTCAGCTTCAGAGTGGTACACACCCGGGAGCACTTAAGGATGCTGTATGCTCACCTAATGGTACAACCATCTGTGGCGTTGCAGCCCTTGAGGAGTATGGTCTCAGGAACGCATGCATCAAATCCATTGATGCAATTATGAACAAGAAGAAGTGATTAGCAGCTTTTTCACAGAATTTTCACATTTTTCTGCATAAATATAAGAAGAAAAGCACGTTACGGCATTGACGAGGTAACGTGCTTTTGTTATTATGTAAATTGCGTTTATATGTTAAGATTTCGTAACAAAGGATTTGAAATGGCGGTTTTAGAGACAAAAAGAGTGATTCAACAGCCTAAAAGAAGGCGTATGACTAAGAGAATGCGTACCTTCCAGACATGTGCAAGAATAGCAGTACTTGTTTCTATTGTATTTGTCGTAGGCATATTAATTTATACAATTGGCTTTTCTAAATATACTAGTGTTGATCTGACAGAGTTAACAGAGGCTAATCTATCAGGATATAACGGACATGGTACTCTGGAGACAACAACAACTGTTATGCCAGGATACGAGCAGTTCTTCGAGACTGTTAAGGTTGAGGTAGCAACAGACGAAGAGGCAACCGATAACGGTGCACTTAGTAATGGTGATGTAGTAGAACTCTCTTATACATATGATAAGAAGGTAGCTAAGTCACTTGGTCTTAAGATTAAGGCATCAGATGAGCAGGTTACTGTTAAGGACCTTCCTTTGGCTACTGTTATTGATCAGGACAAATTGTTCGCAGGGATCGAGATAATCCAGGAAGGCGTTGCGCCGCTTATTACAGTTACAATGGAGAATAATACTTATGATGAGGTTCTTCAGACTGTAGTTTTTGAGATGGTTGACCCTAAGGAGACCTATGATGCAGGCGATGTGGTTAAGGTACGCGCCGTAATAGATGAGCAGGCATTCTCTGCCAATGCTTATGAACTTGCATCAGGTACAGGCCTTACTAAGGAATATCCTATTACTTCAGAAGACAGATATATTACAAGCGTTGACGAGTTACCAGACGAGCTCCTTGAAGAGATGAAGGAATACGGTCTTACTCTCTTCGGTACAGAGCCAGGAGATGCCAACGAATTCGGACTTAGAATATTCATGGATGCTGGAATCATGTATACAACAGACAATAAGCAGTATACTTTTAGATTCTCTAATCCTTACTTCATATCAGCATACTTTACTAATATTAAGGATGAATATATGGGACAGGTTGGTACTCATGTTAATGATGTGAAGATTGTGTACGAGACTAATATCGTTCAGTCAGATGGAAAGAGCACATCTGCGGAGGCAGTTGTTATCTTTAGAAATATTATTAAGAAGGCTGATGGCACAGTAAGCGTTGATTTCAATGACTCACAGCTTATCTCTGTATCACGCCGTGACGATCAGATCAAGAACTTGGTTAGAAGTACTGACGATCCTCAGTATGATGCAACCAAGATTGAAAGATAAATAATAGTACATTTTCTAATGTACGAGGAGGGAAATTATGAATACTATCAACTTCTGCATTATGGCAGCAATGGTTATCTACCTGCTTATGATGCTGGCCGTCGGCTTTATCTTCAGTAAGAATAATGGAGATTCAACTGACTTCTACTTAGGTGGCCGTAAGATGGGACCATTAGTTACAGCAATGTCTGCTGAAGCTTCTGATATGTCATCTTGGCTCCTCATGGGTCTTCCAGGACTTGCTTATCTTGCAGGTATCTGTGAGCCATTCTGGACAGCCCTTGGTCTTGGTGTTGGAACATACCTTAACTGGTTATTCGTAGCCAGAAGACTTCGTAGATACTCAAGCAATATTGAGGCCTTTACAGTACCTCAGTTCTTTGCTAAGAGATTCCATGATAAGAAGAACGGACTTAGTGCTATTGCAGCATTAGTAATTATCATATTCTTCGTTCCATATACAGCATCAGGATTTGCTGCATGTGGTAAGCTCTTTAATAGTTTATTCGGCGTTGATTATACAGTAGCAATGATTATCTCAGCTGCAATCATCGTTCTCTATACAATTACTGGTGGATTCAAGGCTGTATCAACAACAGACTTCATCCAGAGTATTGTAATGACAATCGCACTTATTACTGTACTTTGCTATGGTATCAGTGTAGCTGGTGGATGGTCAGCAGTAGTAGCTAATGCTAAGGCTCTTCCAGGACACATCAGCTTATCTAATTACTATGATGCAGCTACAGGTTCAGCCGCAAGCTATGGTGGAATAATCGCTATTATCTCTACTCTCGCCTGGGGACTTGGATACTTCGGTATGCCACATATTCTCCTTAGATTCATGGCTATTGAGGATGAGAATAAGCTTGTTCTCTCAAGAAGAGTTGCATCTGTATGGGTATTCATCGCTATGGGTGCTGCAATTGTAATTGGTATGGTTGGTCTTGGTGTAACTAATGCAGGTGCTCTTGAGTATCTTGATAATTCTGGCGCAGCTGAGACAATCATGATTCGTATGGCTGGTCTCATTGCTGAGAATGGCGTATTTGCTGCATTGCTTGGTGGTGTTATCCTGGCTGGAGTACTAGCAGCAACAATGTCTACAGCAGATTCACAGATGCTTGCAGCTGCTTCATCTGTATCAGAGAATATAATCGTAGAATTCATGGGCAAGAAGCTTGATGACAAGAAGAAGCTTGCAATTGCCAGAATTGCAATTGTTGCCATCGCTATTCTTGGCGTAGTATTTGCCATGGATCCTAATTCATCAGTATTCAGAATCGTATCCTTCGCATGGGCTGGATTCGGTGGAGCCTTCGGAGCTCTTGTTCTTTTCTCACTTTTCTGGAAGAGAACAACTATTCAGGGTGCTTATGCTGGTATGATATCTGGTGGTATCATGGTATTCGTATGGAAGTTCGGTATCAAGCCATTAGGTGGTGCATTTGCCATCTATGAGCTTCTTCCAGCATTCATCGTGTCTGCAATCTTTATTGTAGTAGTAAGCTTACTTACTAAGGAGCCAGACCAGAGCATCATTGATGAGTTCGAGGCAGCTAAATAATTAAATTAGTCTGAATGAGCCCTTGTCTTTAATGACAAGGGCTTTTTTATGTTATACTTAATAAATGAGTGATCGAATGTACATCTGTATCGACCTTAAGTCATTCTATGCATCAGTTGAGTGCGTAGAGAGGGGACTTGATCCTATGACTACTAAGCTTGTCGTTGCAGATATGTCAAGAACCGAGAAGACCATATGCCTGGCCATAACTCCAGCTATGAAGGCGCTGGGAATCAAGAACCGCTGCAGAGTATTCGAGATTCCAGATGGGGTGGATTATATCGCTGCCGTACCACGTATGCAGCTGTATATTGACTATGCGGCCAAGATATATGGCATATATCTGAAGTACATCTCCAAGGATGATATTCATGTCTATTCAATAGACGAGGCATTTATGGATATTACGGATTATCTTCAGATGTATGGAATGACAGCCAGAGAGCTTGGCCAGAAGATTATTAGTGATATTTACGAGAGTCTTGGTATCAGGGCGACCTGCGGAATAGGGACCAACCTGTATCTTACCAAGATAGCTCTGGATATATCTGCCAAGCATGCAGCGGACTTCATTGGGGAACTTGATGAGAAGAAGTACATTGATACCTTATGGGACCATAAGCCACTCACAGACTTCTGGAGAGTAGGCCCTGGAATAGCTTCAAGACTGGCTTCCTATGGTATCTTCACAATGAGAGATATAGCTAATGCCGATGAGGATATGCTGTATAAGCTCTTCGGAATTGATGCAGAGCTCTTAATTGACCACGCATGGGGACGTGAACCTGTCACTATGCCTGATATTAAGAACTATAAGTCTGAGACTAATTGCCTGTCCAGCGGGCAGGTCCTTGCATCGGATTATTCCTACGAAGACGGTAAGCTTATTGTGAAGGAGATGATGGACCTTCTGTGTCTTGATCTGGTGGAAAAAGGTCTTGTGACTAAGTCACTCACACTTCACGTATCCTATAGCAGCAGGCTGGAAGTAGCCTCTACTCATGGTTCAATCAATGTAGGAGATGAGACTAATGCTGATATCGTACTAGTTCCTGCAATTGTAAGGCTCTATGAGCAGGTGGTGGATCCACATTACACAATAAGGAGAGTGAATATAACTTGTAACAATGTAGTGCATGAAGAGTACAGACAGTACAATCTGTTCACTGATTCAGATGCCCTTGATCGTAATCGTAAGGTTCAGGAAGCGGTTATAGGTATTAAGGACAGATATGGTAAGAATGCCATTTTGAAAGGAATGAATCTCGAGGAACACGGCACTACAAGAGAGAGAAATACTCAGATTGGAGGGCATAGAAGTGGCGTCAAACAGTAAGAGACCTAAAATGCCAGTAAGTGAACGCGCCAAGCAGTTCATGCCCTTTGCTGCCTTAAGCGGCCTTCCCGAAGCCCTTAGAAAGGTCGAGGAGGAGATGAGTATAGCAGAGACCGGGTACGATGATGATTACGGTGCCTGGAGAGAGACAGATAGGAGACAATATGGCAGACGAGAAGAGATTCGCCGTACTAATTGACGCAGATAATATAGCGCCTAAGTACGTAGAGAGCATCCTTAACGAGATCGTGGATAAGGGTACTCTGACTTACAAGAGAGTATACTGTGACTGGACTGGCAATGGCGCCAGTGGCTGGAAGAAGGTAATGCTTAAGTACAGCCTTACACCAATTCAGCAGTACAGCTACACCTATGGCAAGAATGCAACAGATTCATCAATGATTATTGATGCAATGGATATCCTCTATTCGGGAGAAGTTGATGGATTCGCCCTCTGTTCATCAGATAGTGATTTCACAAGACTTGCAGCTAGATTACGTGAGGCAGGCAAGATTGTTATTGGTCTTGGAGAGAGCAAGACTCCAGCGCCATTCTGTGCAGCGTGTAATGAGTTTAAGTTCTTAGACAGAATTATTGATGAGGACGATGATAAGGAGCAGGCAGAGGATAAGAAGACTAATAAGTCCAAAACTGATGCAACTAAGGCTTCAGGCAAGACTTCAGCTAAGCCTAAGAAGGAAGAAGAGTCATCAATCACACCACTTGATAAGATCGCTGTAGCCCTTAAGGATATCATCCTTGCCAATGGCAATGAGAGTAACGGTATTGATATGGGAGAACTGGGAAGCAGACTCCAGAAGAGATATCCAGACTTCGACACACGTAACTATGGATATTCCAAGTTCTCAATTTTCCTTAAGAAGTTCGACTTCCTTACAATGGAGCATATTGGTACATCAATTACTGTATCACTGTCAGCTCAGGAGGCAGATGAAGGAATCGAGAGCAAGATTGTCGAGATGGTTAAGAGCCATGGGGATAAGGGTATCAATCTTGGCTCATTAAGTTCAGATATTAAGAATGAGTATCCTGAATTCAATATTAAGGAACTTGGATTCTCCAAGTTCGAGCAGTTCATCAGATCCATTGATGAATTAGAGGTTAAGAGTATTACACCACTTAATAAGAGAGTATTTGCTAAGTAAAAATGGGGGTTATGGGGTTATGAAGATGAATACTAAGCGCACATTCTTAGTCGGACTGGCATTCATGTCTATATGTGCATTCTGGCAGTTATACGATAATGTTATTCCGTTAATGCTTAAGAATACTTTCAATATGCCAGATTCAATAGCGGGCGTTATTATGGCCTTAGACAACGTAATTGCGCTGTTTTTGCTGCCTTTGCTGGGGGCATTGTCGGATAGGAAGAATACTAAGATTGGTAAGAGAATGCCATTCATTATTGTGGGTACAGTGCTTGCAGTAATCCTTATGACTCTTATTCCAATCCTTGATAATAAGTACTATGCCAACCCTTCACCATTGGTTTTCACCGGCTTTATTCTGGTACTTGGTTTGTTGCTTATATCTATGGCTCTGTACAGATCACCAGCGGTAGCACTTATGCCAGATGTCACACCTAAGCCATACAGAAGTAAGGCTAATGCAATCATTAATCTTATGGGTGCAATAGGTGGAATTCTCTATCTGATTATTTCTTCGCTTATGTTCAAGAATAAGGATGTCAGAAATGATTACCTGGGAATCTTCTTAATAGTAGCTGCAATAATGCTTATATCAGTAATCATCCTCTACATCACAGTTAATGAGCCTAAGGCTGTAGCTGAGATTAAGGAATATGAAGCAGCACATCCAGAGGAGCAGTTGGAAGAGGTTGATGAAGCCACAGGTGAGACATACCTTCCTAAGGAGGTCAAGAGAAGTCTTATATTCCTCTTAGCTTCAATTGCCCTGTGGTTCACAGGATATAACGCTGTTACAACAGCCTTCTCCAAATTCGCAATGCTTGAGTGGAATATGAGCTTAAGTTCAGCTAACCAGTGCCTTACTGTGGCTATGGGAATAGCTATCATCTCATATATTCCTATTGGTGAGCTGGCTGCTAAGATTGGTCGTAAGAAGTCTATTATCATTGGTGTACTGATGCTGTCTGTATGCTTCTTCTTAGGGTTCGTGCTGAACTATGTATTACATGGCTTCTCTCCAATACTCTTAGTCGTATTCGGTTTTATCGGAATTGCATGGGCAACTATAAGCGTCAATTCCCTTCCTATGGTCGTTGAGATGTGTAAGGGCTCGGATATTGGTAAGTATACGGGTTACTACTATACATTCTCTATGGCTGCACAGATTGTTACACCAATTCTGTCGGGTATTCTTCTTCAGTATGTTGGTTACTGGACACTGTTCCCATACGGAGCTCTGTTCGTATTCTTCTCATTCCTTACCATGCTTCAGGTTAAGCACGGTGATAACAGACCTAATATGCCTGTTAATAAACTTGAGATGTATGAGGCTATGGATGATTAATGATTAAGGCAATTATTATTGTTGTATTTATAGCGTCCCTGATATTGGGATTCTTATATATGTTAGCTCCTAACGAGAAGAGGGACTGTGGCAAGTTCAGGAATGTATGGTTCGCCCACAGAGGTCTTCACGAGCCTGCGGATAAGAGCAAAACTGGAATCTGTATTCCTGAGAACAGCCTTGCGGCCTTTAAGAGGGCAAAAGAGGAGAGATTGGGCGTAGAGCTTGACGTTCAGTATACTAAGGATGGCCAGATTGTTGTCTTCCATGATGCCAACCTTAAGAGAATGTGCGGTGTGGATATCAAGGTGGCTGATCTTACCTATGAAGAGCTTAGGCAATATTCGCTTGAGGGTACAGATGAGAGGATTCCGCTATTTAAGGATGTGCTTGAGCTACTTGAGGACAGACCTCTTGTGTGTGAGATTAAGAACCATAATGGCAATAAGAATGATAAGCTCTGTGAAGAGACCTATGAGCTGCTTGAGACCTATGGTGGAGACTACTGTATAGAATCCTTCAGCCCATTCTTAGTTCAGTGGTTTAGAATTAATCACCCTGAGGTAATAAGAGGCCAGCTGTCCTGCGATTGCAAAGATGCTGATATCGGTAAGGTATCGGGATTCCTGCTTACACATCTGCTTGTTAATATGTTCTCCAGACCTGATTTCATAGCCTACAGACATAGGGACACTGGTAAATTAGGATTTATCCTCTGTAAGATTATATATCACCCGTTACTTGTGGCCTGGACAGCCAGAGGAAAGGCAGAGCAGAATAGTGCCTGGACCAAGTTCGATTCGGTGATTTTTGAGCTTCATGAGAACGATAATCCAGTAGAATAATTATTGAAAATAGACCCCGCTCAAGGTATAATCGTAGGTAGAGTGCCCAGGTGGTATTCTATGAAGGAAATACAGATGAGCGACATATCATACAGCGAGAAGAGAAGGCGCAGAGTTAAGCGTCTCAAGTGCATGATTGTAATTGCATTTTTCACTGTTGTGACTATTCCTATAGCGCTTTGTATATATCTTGGATGCACACTATACGGTGTGAATAATGACCTGGCAGAGATAACAGCCCAGTATGAAGCCCAGCTTGAGATTACTGATGAACTTCAGAGTAAGTTGGAAGCTGAGAAGTATGCCAGAGAGGCGGCCATTGTAGAATCCAGTGAGGCCGCAGTTGATCTTAATACGGTATCCTCAGACACAGCAACAGTGAAGACCAATACCACTGATGAGGAGCCAGAAGAGATCCAGGCAGAGGATGATATTAACCACGTATATCTTACCTTTGATGATGGACCCAGCATCTATACTGAGGAGATACTTGATATCCTGGATCAGTATGATGCCAAGGCGACCTTCTTCGTAACAGGTGAGGCTGCTACAGAGCATCCAGAGAGATATAAGATGATAGCGGACAGGGGTCACACCTTGGCAATGCATTCATACAGTCATAAATATAGTGAGGTCTATAAGAACAAAGATAACTTTGTTAAGGACTTTAATAAGATTAGAGACTTTATTAGGGAGACGACAGGTGTAACGCCTGTTATCTATAGATTCCCGGGCGGAAGCAGTAATAGGGTAAGTGCAACGGATATGAACGAGTTGTGTGAGTATCTGGAGGATGAAGGTATACACTACTTCGACTGGAATGTATCAAGTGGTGATGCGACCAGTCAGACCCTGTCACGGGACAGAATAGTTGCCAACTGTCTGGCAGGTATCTACAGTCATAAGGATTCTGTGGTACTGCTTCATGATACGTCGGCCAAATATACAACGGTGGCTGCACTGCCAGTTATCCTTGAACAGTTAAGTAAGCTGGAGAACACTGAGATCTGTGCTATTACAGAAGACACACCAGTGGTTCAACATAGAGAGATTAAGGAGAATGAGTAATGGGTTTTTTTCAAGACTTGAAGGAAGATTTATCACAGGCTGTTAGTGAGCTTGTACCAAATGAGAGCTTTGAAGAGGTCAAAGAGGTTGTAGAGCCAGTGGCAGAGCCAGCCGTCACAGAGACTGCAAGCTTTGATGAGGAAGCACTCTTCGCAGCAGCCGAGGCTTCAATGGGCATTGAGCACAGTGACATTGACAGCATGATAGCAGCATCAGAGGAGATGGATAAGGACTATAGTACTCCTGCATTTGAGATTCCTGCAGAGGAAGAGATTATTGAAGAAGCTGTAGAAGAATATATAGCTGATGATGTCTTCGAAGAACCATCAGAGGAGTTCGTAGAAGAAGTAATAGAAGAGGTTGTAGCAGAGGAGATTCCAGAGGAAGAGTCCGTAGTAGAGCCTGTAGAAGAGCCTGTAGTAGAAGAGGCTCCAGTAGAGGATGATGATGTATACGTTGTTGAGGACGAATTCGAAGAAGCAGAGCCAGAACCAGTACCTGTAGCTGCACCGGTATTCGAGCCGGTTCCAGAACCAGTATATAACCCAGTAGTAGATCTTACAGCGTACGAGGAGCCAGTTATGAATAATGAATTCATCTCAGATGAAGTTGCAACAATTACTAAGATGATGACAGTTAATGGAGATATTGTCAGCGGTGGATCCGTAGAAGTAGTTGGAGCTGTTAATGGTAATATTGACATTAAGGGAGTTCTTAATGTAAGTGGAGTGATTAAGGGTAACTCAACAGCTTCAGAGGTTATTGCTACTAATGCAAGAATCGATGGTGATGTTACTAGTACAGGTGCTCTTAAGATCGGAAGCAATACAGTAATCCGTGGTAATGTCTATGCAACAAGCGCTGTTATCGCTGGCGCTGTTAAGGGTGACATTGATGTACACGGACCAGTAATCTTAGATTCATCAGCTATCGTTATGGGTGATATCAAGTCTAAGACAGTTCAGATTAATATCGGAGCAGCTATTGAGGGTAGATGTTCACAGTGCTATGCAGATGTGAGCCCAACAAGCTTCTTCAAGGATTAATAAGGAGAAGAACGTGAAGAGAATATTACTTAAGTTAAGTGGAGAGGCACTTGCTGGTGGCAAGGGCAAGGGCTTCGATGATGAGACAATAATTGGCGTTGCTAAGCAGGTTAAGGAACTTGTTGACGATGGTATCGAGGTTGGTATCGTAATTGGCGGTGGTAACTTCTGGAGGGGCCGTCAGAATGACACAGTTGACCGTACTAAGTCAGATCAGATTGGAATGCTTGCAACAATAATGAACTGCATCTATGTATCTGAGATGTTCAGAGGAGAGGGAATGACAACCAGCATTCTTACTCCATTCGAGTGTGGTTCATTCACTAAGCTGTTCTCTAAGGATAGAGCTAACAAGTACTTCTCGAGAGGACAGGTTGTCTTCTTCGCAGGTGGTACAGGCCATCCATATTTCTCTACAGATACAGGGGTAGTACTTAGAGCAATAGAGGTTGAGGCAGAGGTTATTCTCTTGGCTAAGGCGGTTGATGCAGTATATGATTCTGATCCAAGAACCAATCCTGATGCTAAGAAGTATGACGAGGTATCTATCGATGAAGTAATCGCTAAGAATCTTCAGGTGGTAGATATGACAGCATCTATTCTTGCAAGAGATAATAAGATGCCAATGTGGGTATTTGGCCTTAACGAGCCTAACAGCATTGTTAATACAGTTAAGGGCACATTCAAGGGTACAAAGGTTACAGTATAGCAAATTGGAGGTTATTTATGGACGCTAGATTACAGACATATAATGATAAGATGCAGAAGGCATATGACTACTTATTAAGTGATTACCTTACAATCAGAGCTGGTAGAGCTAATCCTCATGTTCTTGATAAGGTTAAGGTTGACTACTATGGAACACCAACACCAATTCAGCAGGTTGGTAATATCTCAGTTCCAGAACCAAGAATGATTCAGATCGCTCCATGGGAGAAGAGCTTAATTAAGGACATTGAGAAGGCTATTCTTGCATCAGATGTTGGAATCACACCAAGTAATGATGGTGCTGTTATCAGACTTGTATTCCCAGAGCTTACTGAGGAGAGAAGAAAAGACCTCTCTAAGGATGTTAAGAAGAAGGGTGAAGATGCTAAGGTAGCAGTTCGTAACATCCGTCGTGATGGTAATGATTACCTTAAGAAGCTTGGCAAGGAAGACGTATCTGAGGATGAGATCAAGGATATGGAAGAACAGCTTCAGAAGGCTACAGATAAGTTCATCAAGGACATTGATGCAGCAATCGACGAGAAGACTAAGGAGATTATGACAGTATAATCTGTATAATGATTAATTAATATAGAGGGGCTCACGACAGCGGGCGCCTCTATGTTTTATAATTAGAAATTTGTTAGTGGAGAGAATTAATGCAGATACCAGAGCATGTTGCAATAATTTTAGATGGTAATGGAAGATGGGCTAAGGCCAAGGGCCTTCCAAGAAATGCAGGACACATTCAGGGTGCCAAGACTGTTGAGGATATGTGTGAGATTACCTGGAATATGGGTATCAAGTACTTCACCGTATATGCCTTCTCGACAGAGAACTGGAGCAGACCAGATGATGAGGTTGCAGCCCTTATGAAGCTGCTTCGTAACTATATGGTTAATGCCAAGAAGCGTGCTAACAAGAATAATATGTGTGTCCGTGTTATTGGTGATAAGACAAGACTTGATAAGGACCTTCAGGATTCCATAGCAGATCTTGAGGCGGCAACAGCTGCTAATACTGGTCTGCATTTTCAGATAGCAATTAACTACGGCGGTCGTGATGAGATAACAAGAGCTACTAAGCGAATGTATGAAGACATTAAGGCTGGTAAGCTTGTTGAGGATGAGATTACTGATAAGGTCCTTAATAATTATCTTGATACAGCAGGTCTTCCAGACCCGGATCTTCTGATTCGTACCTGTAGTGAGCAGAGAATATCTAATTTCCTCTTATGGCAGTTAGCATATACAGAGTTCTACTTCAGTGACCTGGCATGGCCAGACTTCAACAAGGAAGAACTGACCCGCGCCATTGAAGCATATAATGGCAGAAATAGAAAATTCGGTGGATTGAAGGAGTAGTCAGATGCTCAAGAGAACAATAAGTGGAATAGTACTATTCGTTGTATTTACAGCATGTATTTTTACAGGTGCCAAGGCCTTCTTAGCACTATTATTCCTATGCTCAATGATAGCAGTATATGAATTGTCCAAGGCATTACAGATTCATTCTGATGACAAGAAGGTCAATGCTCTTGAAATAGTAATGTACCTATCAACAATTGCAATATATGCAGTGACACTGGTAAGTGGTAAGGAAGTAATTGATAAGAGAATAATTGCTGTACTGGTAATTATGATATTAATTCAGTTGGCAATATATGTATTTGCCTTCCCTAAGTTTCATGCGACACAGATAACGGCCGCTATTTTTAGCGTTATGTATGCGCCACTGCTTCTTTCCTTTGGATACAGGGTTGAAGCATTCTCGGCACATCCATATATAATGACAGCACTTATATTCATAGTATCAAGCGCAAGTGATGTGTTCGCCTACTTTGTAGGAGTGAATTTCGGCAAGCACAGACTGGCACCGGTTCTTAGCCCTAAGAAGTCCATTGAGGGCTCTGTAGGTGCAATTGTGCTAACATCATTATCCTGTATGCTATATGTATTCTGCCTGAATAGGGCTGGATATATGGATATGAAGTATCTCGGCTTATTTGCAGTAATTGGTGCTGTAGGCAGTATCATCTCTCAGATTGGTGATCTTGCGGCATCTGCATTCAAGCGCAATTACGATGTTAAGGACTACGGCAACCTGATTCCAGGACATGGTGGAGTTATGGACCGTGTTGACAGCTGGCTTGTAGCAATGCCAGTGGTATATCTTATTTTGCAGTTAATGGAGTAATAGAAGGATTATGAAGAGATTATCTGTTCTTGGATCCACAGGGTCCATCGGTACGCAGACACTTGAGATAGTAAGAGAGAATAGTGATGAGTTAATGGTATATGCACTTGCTGCCAACAGTCAGGTTGATCTCATGGAGAAGCAGATTCGTGAGTTCAAGCCTGTATATGCATGCATGTGCAACGAAGAGGCTGCGGGAAAGCTACAGGTAGCCGTAGCAGATACGGATACCAAGATTGTATCTGGTATGGACGGACTCATTGCCATATCAGAACTAGATGAGATAGATATAGTTGTAACGGCAATAGTTGGAATGATTGGTATCAGACCAACAATTGCTGCTATTAATGCAGGCAAGGATATTGCTCTTGCGAACAAGGAGACTCTTGTTACAGCAGGACATATAATTATGCCACTGGCTAAGGAGAAGGGCGTTAAGATTCTTCCCGTAGACAGCGAGCACAGTGCAATATTCCAGTCTCTCCAGGGACAGGCAGGAAGTGACAGAATTGATCAGATTCTATTAACAGCTTCAGGTGGTCCATTCAGAGGGAAAAAGAGAGAAGAACTGGCTGATATGACAGTTGAAGATGCCCTTAAGCATCCTAACTGGTCTATGGGACGTAAGATTACAATTGATTCATCTACTCTCTGTAATAAGGGATTAGAGGTTATTGAAGCCAAGTGGCTATTCGATGTGTCTCTTGATCAGGTACATGTACTGCTTCAGCCGCAATCAATTATTCACTCTGGTGTCCAGTTCATAGATGGTGCAGTTGTAGCCCAGCTTGGTGTACCGGATATGAAGCTTCCTATCCAGTATGCATTGTTCTATCCTGACAGGAAGCCAATGTATAATAACAGGATTGACTTCGCTAAGCTTGCACAGATTACCTTTGAAGAACCAGATGAGGAGACCTTCAAGGGACTTGCCCTGGCTAAGCAGTCTTCAAGAATTGGTGGAAGTATGCCAACAGTGTTCAACGCAGCTAACGAGAGAGCTGTTGCACTCTTCCTTGATAAGAAGATTAAGTTCTTACAGATATATGACCTCATAGAAGCATGTATGGATGCTCATAAGGCAATAGATAATCCTACTGTTGAGGAGATTCTTGCATCAGAGCAGGAATGTTATGAATATATCGATAGTATGTTGAAATAATTGGAGAATAATTAGTGGATAATTTAATCACGATTATACTTTTTCTATTCGTTTTCTGTATGATTGTTGTGAGTCATGAGTTTGGACACTATATCGTGGCTAAGCTTAATGGCGTAAGAGTAATTGAGTTCACTATTGGTATGGGACCTAAGCTTGTAGGCTTTCATAAGAATGGTACGGATTACTGTATAAGACTTCTTCCCTTCGGTGGTGCATGTATATACGATATGGCTGACGATGAAGAGGTAATAGAGAGAAGTCCAAGCATTGCCCAGAAGGCAATGGCCAAGGCAGAAGAACGAGACGAGAGTATAGACGAAAGCAGACCTGGTGGTTTCAGCGGTGCAAGTGCACGCCTGGAACGTATCAGGGAGGAGAAGATTAATAAGAGAAATCCTGAGGGCGATAAGGCAGGATCAGATGCTGGATTCCTTGAGGAGAGACAGGGAATGGCTTATTCGGATGCGCCAGTATTCGTTAAGATGGCTATTGTAATAGCTGGTCCTCTGTTCAACTTTATCCTTGCTTATCTCATGGCGCTTGTAGTTGTATGGTTCTCTGGATCGACAGTTCCTGAGATAACGGGTGTTATGGATGGATATCCAGCTAAAGAAGCTGGTATTATGCCAGGAGATGTCATTACTAAGATGAATGGCAGTAAGGTATATCTTGCCAGTGAGATATATGTCAACACCTATCTCAATCAGGAGAGGGATATGACCATTGAATACTTAAGAGATGGTCAGAAGTATGTAGTTACAGTTACTCCTAAGTACTCTGAAGAGAGTGGAAGATATCTGGTGGGCTTCAATGGATACGGCAGATATGTTACCTGTCAGGATTCCAGCATATTTGGGTATGCTTATTACGAGGTCAGATATGCCTTCGTGGGTACAGCCAAGTCAATCTTAATGCTTTTGCAGGGCAGGGGAAGTAAGGATGACCTGGCAGGACCAGTGGGAATGGCTCAGGCCATTGATGAGGTTAAGGATGCAGCCTCGCCATATGGACCATGGGTTGTAATGCTCAATATGTTTAATATCATAATGATCCTAAGTGTTAACCTGGGAATTATGAATCTCTTACCATTGCCAGCTATTGATGGTGGTAAGCTCTTATTTATTCTTGTTGAGCTTGTCAGAGGCAAGCCAGTTCCGCCTGAAAAAGAAGGAATTGTCCATTTAGTAGGCTTTGCCCTGCTAATGATATTAATGGTATTCGTTATGTACAACGATATTATGAGACTTATCGCAAGATAAGAAACGGGGATACTTATGGGGAAGAAATATGATGTAGTTGCCCTCGGTGAATTATTAGTGGATTTCACAGAGAGCGGGGTAAGTGAACAGGGTAATACACTATTAGAGGCTAATCCAGGTGGAGCACCATGTAATGTGCTCGCAATGCTTAATAAGCTTGGATTCAAGACAGCTTTTATTGGCAAGGTTGGCGATGATATGTTTGGCCATATGCTTAAGGAAAGAGCTAAGGAAGCGGGAATAGATATGAGAGGCCTTATAGAGAGCCCTAAGTATCAGACAACCCTTGCCTTTGTAGCTACAGCTCCCAATGGTGATAGAGATTTCTCATTCTATCGCAGACAGGGAGCAGATGTAATGATTGACGTAGCTGAGATAGATGAGAATGATAAGCTCATCAGGAATTCCAAGGTATTCCACTTCGGAACTCTGTCTATGACAGATGAAGTGGGTGAAGCAGCTACTAGAAGAGCAATGGCAATTGCCAAGGACGCAGGATGCCTTATATCCTTCGATCCTAACTATAGAGCACCTCTGTGGAGAAGTGAGGAATATGCCAAGGAGAAGATCGCCTGGGGATTAGAGCAGTGTGATGTCCTGAAGATATCAGATAATGAGATTACTCTGATGACAGGTGAGAAGGACTATGCGGCTGGAGCTAAGATACTGCAGGAGAAGTATGATATTCCCTTAGTATTCGCAACTCTTGGACCAGATGGCAGTATGGCATTCATTAATGGTCTGCAGGTAGAGGTTAAGGGCTTTATTAATGAGAATACTATTGAGACTACAGGAGCAGGAGATACATTCTGTGCCTGTGCAATAGGTTATATCCTTAGAATGGCTGAGGTTGAGGGTGCCATAGCTGAAGGCAGTGGTGAGCTGGTAGAGGACAGCCGCGAATGGAACAGGGATGCAGCCTTCAAGGGACTTGATAAGTATCATCTTGAAGATCTCCTCACTTATGCCAATGCAGCAGCATCTATTATTACTACTAGAAAGGGTGCACTAAGTGTTATGCCTAGCCGTGATGAGATTAGTAAGTTTATCGTAGATAATGTAAAATAGGCGTTTTATAACGCGTGTTTTTGATTAAAGGACGATTATATGAAGAATAAGAGCAAACTTAACAAGATTAGACAGGGTGGAAATAAGGTTGTTCGTAACTGGTTCTACATGTCTAAGGAAGTTATTAGTATAGAGGATATTAAGGCTGTATGGGATACAGATTATACCGTTGAGATATGGAAGGATCAGGGAATACTTGAGGTATCCATAGAGAATGGTGGAATTGATCTTGAGGGGTGTCCGACAGACTTCTGGGATGATGACAGCAAGGCATATCTTGAGAGCAACTCAGTTGCATCAATTTTTAACATAACAATAACTGAGACAGGCTATGAGGAGAATAAGGCTGCTATGCAGAAGCTTACAAATGCCAAGGGCGGATGGTTCGCTGCAGATACAGATGACTTCCAGCCGACGTTAAAATAGAATTTGCCAAAAATCCTTAAGGGATTAGCCGAAGGAAAGCAAAAATGAAACTATTGTGGCAGTTGAGGCAGCAGTAGAAGAAGCAGGATATGAATACGCTGGAATATCTTGAAGAACTTAAGACAAAGGAACTATATTGCTGGGGGAGTGGTAAGTATTTCGAGAATCATACCCTCCCTTTTTTGTATACCAGTGGACTGATTGATAATTACAGGGGGCATGTGGACAAAGCGCGTTTATTGCAGCTGCCCTATGAAAACACAGTAATTATTATAGCCGTAACAGGTTACAGAGAGATAATATCTCAGCTTCAGAATAATTCGTATCTGGCTAAATTTACGGTAGTGCCATCACTTTTTCTTGAAGCCTTGTATGAAGATACGATGATGCTCTCTGCACCCAAGCCTCCGGCAAACTATAGAAAGAATCCGGAGATGACTATACCTAAGATCATACATACCTTCTGGTTTGCTGATGATACTTCGGGGCTAGGCCATGATTTGCCAGAGCGATATCAGAGGTGTCTGGAATCCTGGAGAAAATATGCTCCTGATTATGAGATTAAAATATGGAATCAGAATAGTTATCATGGGGCTGGCTGTCTGTTCTATGAACAGGCCATTGAGAAGAAATGCTGGGCCTTCGCCTCTGACTATGCCAGGGCTGATGTATTAAGGCGCTTCGGTGGCATATATATGGATCTGGATGTGGAGATGCTTAAGCCTATTGACGACCTATTATATAATGATGCATATATGAGCTTCGAATCTATGGACCGCATTGAATGTGGATCTGGAATGGGTGCTAAAGCTGGCAATAGGATATTAGAGGAGATATGTAAGGACTATGAGAGCAGGCCTTTTATAAAAGAGGACGGTAGTCTGGACATGTCTACATGCCCAGTTCGATTTACCAACGTGATAGCCAGACATGGACTGGTTAAAAACGGTGGTTTTCAGATGGTGGACGACATAACCATTTATCCATTTGAATATCTTACTGGTAAGAGCTTTGATACAGGCATCATCTATTCATCGGACATTAGTTACACCCTGCATCACCATAATGGCAGCTGGGTGCCTGGACATACTAAAAGCGCAATGGACAAGCGCTATGCAGAGATAGAGTCATTTGTGAAGAACTTGTAACATACAGGGGGGGACATCTATGGAAAAACGAAAAATAACCTTGTTCAATATTCTGCCAGTGATCTTATGCGGAACATTTATTGCTCTGGCCTTTCTTTTTGCTTCGGTAATGACTAAGAAAATTCCTTTTGACAGCCAGGTGTCGGCTGATAAGGCTTATAATGCGGACTTCGAGTGGACAGATATGAATGGCAATTCTGTAAGTCTGCCATACTCATCTGGGCTGGAAGCAGGCCAGTCTGCGACCATTTCTGCTACGCTTCCTTCATCTCTTGAAGATAATATGGTTGTATTTGTAAGGGCAGACCAGGTAGATATCACCGTTTTCGTTGATAATGAAGCAAGACTAAGCTATTCAACAAAGGATACCAGACTTTTTGGCAAAATATCTGCAAGAAAGTATTTGTTTGTTCCTGTAGATGCATCTGATGCTAATAAGACTATTACAATCGAAGTGGAGACCTGCGTTGATGGACTTGGCAAGGTTGATGTGCTTCAGTATGGTCTTAAAGATCCTATTGAAAAGAACTGGATAATGGATAGCATATCGGATGTTATTGTTGCTGTAGTGATGATTGTCATATGCATTTTAAGTCTGATTGTCGGTCTTGTTCTAAGTATAAGTTATAAAAAAGTATTCGCAGTTGTTCATCTGGCTGTAATGGGAATTCTTGCTTCGGTATGGATACTTTGCAATGCGGAAATAAGTCAGATCTACTTTGTAAACAGTGATGTATCAACAACCATTGATTATGTGATGCTGCTGCTTTTGCCTTTTCCATTCCTATTCTTCATGAATGAGACTCAGAAGTATAGAAATAATACTGTATTCATGGTCTTTGAATACATAGCTGTTGTTAATACTCTTGTATGTATGGCCCTTCAGCTCTTAAGCATATATGACTTAGCCGAGCTCTTCTTCGTAATAATCGCTGTCTTTGGCAGCACGCTTATTATGATTCTGATTACGACATGCATAGATATATTTAAGAAGAAGGATTATAGCTATATTATTGTTGCCATAGGTATATTTGCTGGAATAATAGCAACAATAGTACAGGTCATTTTATTTGTTGAAGGTTATATTTCCTTTGGCGGTAAGACAGTTGCATATGCTCTTCTTATCATTCTCTTTACAACAATCATTGACACTTTCATTAAGGTTCGTAAGACAGAATTAGAGAACCAGATTGCGGTTGCACAGGGTAAGGCAGAGGGTAGATTCCTTGCCAATATGTCCCATGAGATCAGAACACC
>DCIU01000155.1:3517-10654 GCA_002317245.1 Lachnospiraceae bacterium UBA1718 | reverse complement strand
TTTATAAGCAAATTATATCATAGGAAAAGCAAAAAGCAAACATATATTCCAAATATTTGTTCGAAAAATCGAAAAAATGTTCGATAAAAGTGTTGACAATCGAAAATTCGTTCGATATAATACAAACATAACGAACAGATGTTCCGAACAACCCGTTCGAGTGGAGGAGTATATGAAAGCAAGAGATAAGCATGGTAATTTTATTAATTATAGAAGACGTCAGCTGATATTCAGAAGAGTAATGTTCTTCTTATCTATTATTGTTGTTAGTACAGGAATTGCATTCTTCGCTGGTAAGATGGCTTCTCACGCTGAGAGCATTGATGATACACAGTACTACAAGTACTACACAAGTATAACTGTTGAGGCTGGTGAATCCCTTAGTTCCCTTGAAGCTAAGTATGGCGATCATTTCTCATCTAAGAAGGAATTCATTAATGATGTAATCTATACTAATCACCTTACAGACGATGTTCTTTACGCAGGGATGAACCTTATAGTTCCTTATTATTCAACAGAGTTTAGAATGTAATATGTTTGTTCCATCCAGTTTTCTGGGTGTTCAATAATATCTACCCCTTTAAAGAAGAGCCGCATTTCCAGTATGCGGCTCTTTTGCTTTGGTCTTTATTCTTCTCTTAATTTAATAGATTTAGCAGCACGACGTTTGTTTTCGTCCTTCATGGCTGCGTAATGCTTCCTTGTAGTATTAACATCTTTGTGCCCTAATACATCAGCTACAAGGTATATATCACCGGTCTCCTGGTAGAGATTAGTACCGAAGGTGCTTCTAAGCTTATGAGGAGTGATCTTCTTCATATTAGTAACATTAGAAGCGTACTTCTTAACTAGTAATTCAACGCTTCTTACAGTTATTCGCCTGTTCTGCATAGAGAGGAACAAAGCGTCTTCATGGCCCTCCATAGGGAGAATGTGTTCACGCTGTTCCAGGTAATTAAGGAGGGCATTCTGAACCTCTTCGCCGAAGTATACAATATCTTCATATCCGCCCTTACGCCTAACCTTGAAGCGTTCGTTATCGAAGTCGATATCCTTAATATCAATACCCACCAGCTCAGATACACGAATTCCGGTTCCAAGAAGGGTAGTTAATATTGCCATATCACGAACGACAGTCTTGTTGTGGAAGTCCATCTGCTTCTTAGTCAGATTAGTACCAGCCTCAACCTGATCAAGTAATTCAGCCACCTCATCAGGCTCAAGCCTTATAATCTCTTTTTCATGAAGCTTAGGCATAGGAACCAGGGCTGGTGGATTACTCTCAATTAACTCATTTTTGAAGTAATAATTATAGAAGCTGCGAAGGGAGGCTAACTTACGACTCTTACCACGTTCATCATTCATTATCTCTTCGCCATCTTCATTGGTATAGAGGGACAGATATTCCATATATTCTTCGATATCTTCACGCCCAATCTTATCAAGAATAGATAAGGGTATATCCTGCATATCGAACTTGGCACAATAAGAATTATTCTTCATCATATATTCGAAGAAAATCTTAAGATCATGAGCATAAGCAAGCTTTGTTCTGGATGCGATGGTATCATTCATACCTCTGAAGTACATCTTGCAGAAGGATGGGAGAGCAGATAATGCTTCTCGAAGCTTCTCAACGTTATCTTTATTCAATTGATCATGGTAATTTAGATTACTTGCCATATTTAATAAACTGCCTCGTTTTCCTTATCCCATCCATCAAGTTTGCTGTCCGCAATGGCAGTGAACATTCGCTTCTTGACATCACGATTATCCTTGGTAAGGTCCTTAAGTACCTGATGAACATACTCACGCTTGGTATAGCCATCTACAGGACAAGGGCTCTTAGTAACAGGAACATTGTACTTCTTAACGAATCCAATAACCTCTGACTCATTAACATATATCATAGGCCTGATAATATGAATCATAGACTTATCAAGAAATGTTACAGGTGCAAAGGTATGGAAACGGCCTTCATACATAAGCGATAGAAGCATAGTCTCCACAACATCATCCTTATGATGAGCATAGGCTACTTTATTACATCCTAAGGCCTTAATTTCTTCATTTAAGGCGCCTTTACGAAGCTTTGCACATAAGGAGCATGGATTTGACTCTTCGCGGGCTCCGAAGACTATAGGGGCTATTTCCGTATCAATAATATGATATTCCACGCCAAGTTCATCACATAGCTTCTGAACACCAGATAAATCATTGACTAATTCAGTATTATATTTTGACCAACCAAGTTCTATGGTGATTGCGCATATATCAAACTTAACTGGATAAAACTTGCGTAATCCAGCCAGGGCATACAGAAGAGTAAGGCTATCCTTACCGCCTGATATGCCAATAGCGATTTTATCGCCTTCCTCTATCATATTATAGTCCTGAACAGCCCGTCTTACGTAGCTGTATAACTTCTGAAGATCCATACTTAATTCGCCTTGATTTTTCCTAATTCATGTACAATTATACCACATGAATGTCCTAAATATGCTATACTTTAAGAGCTAGCAATCAATATAATTAGTTGGGATGAAAATGAAAAAAACTGACAAAAATAAAAAAATCCAGGATAAAAAATACTTCAAATGGGGATTAACAGCCTTCATTGTAATTGTGGCCAGTATGCTGGTTGTATATGCCATCTATAATATAGGAACGATTACATCAGGCTTCAAACAGATAATTAAGGTTCTTACTCCGGTAATTGATGGACTTGTAATAGCTTATCTTGTTAATCCTATTATGCGATTTATCGAGATTAGATGCTTTGGAAGTTATTATCACAAAAAGGGGATTACTGTAGGCGATAAGAAGAAGAAGAGAATACGTGCATATTCGCTGATTATGGCCTTTGCCATTGTAGCTGCAGCATTATATGCATTCTTTGGTACAGTATTACCACAGATTTATTCTTCAATTGAGAGCATTATTGTTCATTTCCCAACTTACTATAATAATATAATCAATTATGGCAATGATCTGGTTAAGCATACAACATTCTTTAAGCAGAATGATCTGCTTGAGCTCATAAATGATTATTCTGATGACATAAATGACTTTATAACCACGAATATTATTCCTAATGTAAAAGATGTAATTGTGACCCTAAAAAACGGCATTTTTAGTGCTGTAAGCGCCGTTTTCAACCTTATAATAGGTCTAATTATTGCAATTTACCTGCTAATAGGCAAGGAAAAGTATGTTGGCCTTATTAAAAAGCTTATTTATTCAATTTGGCCACGTGAAAAAGCCAACAGCATTATGGTTGACTTAAGATACATCGATAAGACCTTCGGTGGCTTCTTAATAGGTAAAATTGTAGATTCAATTATCATAGGTATAATATGCTACATTTGCCTTAATATTATGGGAACGCCATACGCAGTTCTGGTTTCCGTTATTGTAGGTGTAACTAATATAATTCCTTTCTTTGGACCATACCTTGGTGCAATTCCAAGCGCCTTATTGATTTTACTGGTTGATCCAATGAAGGCCGTGTATTTTGTGATTTTTATCCTTATTTTGCAGCAAATTGATGGAAATATCATTGGACCAGCAATTCTTGGTAATTCAATAGGAATTTCAAGTTTCTGGATTGTTGTATCAATTATTGTATTCGGTGGGTTCTTTGGAATTCTTGGTATGCTTGTAGGTGTACCTGTATTTGCATGTATTTATACATTTATAAGACGCAGAATTAATCGTAGATTATTAGAACGCAATATGATAATCGATTCTGATGATTATGCAATGGCTGAATACATTGATGAGAATAATCAGCCCGTGCCTATAGATTATTATAGTAAAGAAGTAATTACTGATGAAGAACATCCGCAGTATGAAATGTATGATGAGTTAGGCTTAACGGAAGATGCTAACGAAGAACATCATATTTTACCACCAGTTAAAATTAAACTTGCCTGGTATAAGAAGATAGTTGTTTGGTTTAATGGATTATTTAAGAAAAAGAGCAAATAACGCAAAATAGCGTTTTTTAGCGCAAATTAACTACTAACATTTTGTTAAACTATTCTTTAACGAATAGTTAGATATCTCTTCTAACACTAAAAAAGAGCCCTTTCCACTAACGGATTGGACTCTTTCTTTATGCCACTACTCTTTATTTAGCAAGATCACAAATGATATCAACACACTTGTCAAAACCAATTCTTGAAGAATCAAGACAGATATCATAATTCTTAGCATCACCAAATTCTGTATTAGTATACTGTTCACAGTATTTTTTACGGCGCTTATCAACAGTATTAATAAGATCATTCATCTTATCAACAGATATACCCTTGTACATCTCCTTCTTCATCATATGATTACGTCTGAAATCAAGAGATGCATGAATGAATACGTGTAATGTATCATCGTACTCTCTTAAAATCGAATTAGCATTACGTCCAACTATTAGACAATCGCCACGTTCACCGAATAACTTAATAACTTCAGACTGAGACTTAAACAGCTTATCATTCAATGGCTTGTTATAGAAATCAAAAATACTAGATGACTTGCTGTTCTCTGTTAACTTGTATACATCCTCAACATTAACGCCTGCCTCATAGGCTGTTGTCAGGATAATTGCCTTATCCAGATATTCGATTCCAAGTCTCTCAGCAACGGCTTTTCCAATTGTTGATCCGCCTGCGCCATATTCACGGCTAATAGTAACTACTTTAGGCATAATGCATATTCTCCTATTAATTAGTTTCGTGCACGCGCACGATGGTGTAATTTATATTATAAAACTTATAATACCTTATTTAAGAAATCGATGGTTCTCTTTTCCTTAGGATTAGTAAGGATCTCATCAGGTCTGCCCTGTTCAACAATGTATCCGCCATCCATGAATATGATACGATCTGCTACCTCTCTGGCAAATCCAATCTCATGAGTGACAACAATCATTGTCATACCATCTCTTGCAAGTTCCTTCATAACATCAAGAACTTCTCCAACCATCTCTGGATCAAGAGCAGATGTCGGCTCATCAAAAAGCATAAGATCTGGAGACATAGCAAGGGATCTTGCAATAGCTACTCTCTGCTTCTGTCCACCAGAAATCTGTGATGGATATACTGAAGCCTTATCAGCCATACCAACACGCTCTAAAAGGGCAAGAGCCTTTTTATCAGCCTCATCCTTATTAAGGACCTTAAGAACTGTAGGGGCAAGTGTAATATTCTCTAATACACTCTTATTGTTAAAGAGATTAAAATGCTGGAATACCATTCCAATATTCTCTCTTGCCTTATTAATATCTGTCTTCTTATCAGTTATATCAATTCCATCAACTATAATCTTACCAGATGTAGCTTCTTCAAGTCTGTTAATACATCTGAGCAAAGTAGATTTACCGCTTCCAGATGGTCCTAATAAAACGACAACCTCACCCTCGGCAACGTCTAGACTGATATCTTTTAATACTTCAAGTTCATCGAAGTTCTTCTTAAGGTTCTCAATATGAACCATTGGTTTCTTATTATCCACGGTTAAAACTCCTCTCAATTGGGTCAATTATACCATATATAGTGCCGAATATATAGTATTAATGAGATTGTCCACAAGTATTGGCTTAGTTATGTGACCATTCATACCATGTTCAGAACACTTACGCTTATCCTCCTCGAAGGCATCAGCTGTCATTGCAATAATAGGAATATTCTTAATATATCCATTTTCAGATGATCTTAATCTATCTGTAGCTTCATATCCATTCATTACTGGCATCTGAATATCCATAAGAATAAGATTGAATTTACCAGGTTCAGTAGCCTCAATAATCTTGCAGGCCTCTTCTCCATTCTCGGCTTCCTCTACTGTAATTCCGATTCGACCTAGAAGCTTACGTCCAAGCATTCTGTTAACACTATTATCATCAACTAAGAGCACATGAAGTCCCAGAAGCTTAGATATCTTCTCATCCTTGCTGCTACCATCATCCTTGATAGTATAAACAGACTTTTGAACCTCATTGTCTTCTTCTTCATCCTTTTCTAATGTAGGTTCCTCAACAGGAAGGATTAAGGTATAGGTTGTACCAACGTTAATCTGACTTTCAACAGATATATTACCACCCATAAGCTCTGTAAGACTCTTAACAATGGACATTCCAAGTCCAGTACCCTGAATCTTACTAATAGTAGATGATCTTTCTCGCTCAAAAGGATTGAATACTGACTTAAGGAATTCAGGACTCATTCCAATTCCAGTATCAGACATCACGAACTTGAATACTACTCTTCCCTTCTCATCCCTAGGAAGCTCTGTGAGCTCCAGGGTAAGCAGACCATTCTCAGGAGTAAACTTAATTGAATTACCAAGACAGTTAAGCAGTACCTGATTAAGATGTAATCTGTCGAATCTGACATAATCATGCTCTATATTATTAATAGTAACGTTAAATGTCTGCTGCTTTTCACTTAAGTTAGCCATAAGGATAGCCTTAAGGTTGTTAGCTACTTCAGTGATACTACCATTAACATACTCAATATTAACCTTACCACTCTCAATCTTACTCATATCCAGAATATTATTGATAAGAGCAATTAGATGTGAGCCAGAAGACTTAATTTTCTCCAGATATTCTCTCTGATTAGGTGAATCAGGTCCCTCTTCTATAGCCAGATTACTGAATCCTATAATAGCATTCATTGGAGTACGAATATCGTGGGACATATTGGATAAGAATACACTCTTAGCCTTGCTGGCTTCCTTAGCTTCTTCAAGAGCTGCCTGAAGAGCGAATTCTGAAGCCTTAAGTTCCTCTAGAGCATGTGTACGCTCCTGATTAAGACGCTGCATCTCTATATCTGCAGTACAGTCCTGTATTACACCCTGATAACTGATTACATTACCATTATCATCCTTAACAAGTTCGCCCTTACCCTGGAACCACCTGTACTCACCATTTTTACAACGTAGACGGTAGGTCATGTCGTATTCGCCCATGCCCATCATTCCGTCATAGAAGCTCTTGACAGTACGATCCTTATCATCAGGATGAAGGGATTCCTGCCAGATATTGTTATCATCCAGAGTCTCATCACCTTCTTCGTAACCGAGAAGTGAACGTAACTCATCACTCCAAGCCGAATCCTGGAAATTGCCATTCTC
>DCIU01000155.1:2552-3419 GCA_002317245.1 Lachnospiraceae bacterium UBA1718 | reverse complement strand
AGTTCTTTACGGCTCTGCTCTAACTGCTCGGTCATATCAACAAGCATTTTATAGTCAGGCGTCTCAAATGCAAACAAGACAACAAAGGTAGCGATAGAAACACCAAAATATGTAAATAAAACAGTTGGGAAAAATAAAATCTGAATTCCTATGGCAAAAATTACAATAATGCCAAAAGCCATGATGGAGTAAGCCTGTTTCTTACTATAGAATTCCTTATAACGAAATACGGTATATACCGCAAACAGCAAATAATAAAGAACAAGACAATATATGGAATAGAAAAATATACTATGTAAAAGATTGCCCTCAGGAGTTATCTCAAACAAAAGTTTATGAATTGGATTTGTTGCAATAAAAACTGAAAAGGCACATATGATTGTTTTATTAAAATGAAAGCCTAACTTATAGACTCTCTCATCCCCCAGAAGAACGTTAACATACTTAAGGAGAATATAACCGCAAAGAGGAACAGTAAGGTAATATACTGTATTTATTATATAATTAATCCATAATGGAATACTTACTCCATATGAAAGAGTAATTGCTGAAAGAATATCCAGAGCATCAGAAATAAAAACAATAATAATAAGGTCACAAAATACGCGATTAGAAAGCTTATTTGTCTCGAACTGAAGCTTAATAAACGCGTAATATACAACAATAAATATTAAAGCTGCTATATCAAAATCAATATTATATAGCATAAATCCCCCACATAATATTTTATAAATGCTTCGTACCCCAAGGAGGCATTTATCTCTTCGCTAACTCTTCTGTAATCTCCTCCCAGGTGACATTCTTCTCAGCCATAAGTACCATCATATGATAGAGGAAATCTGAAATCTCATACTTAATCTCATTAGG
>DCIU01000155.1:0-2335 GCA_002317245.1 Lachnospiraceae bacterium UBA1718 | reverse complement strand
GTATGGCAGGCAGCACCAACCTGTGTAACCTTAGCAAGAAGTGTATCCTTGTCGCAGTCAACATATAAGGACTGTACATACTGGTAGTGACCGCTTGTAGCACCCTTAATCCATAGTTCATTACGGCTTCTGCTCCAGTAAGTCATGACACCAGTGCTTATAGTCTTATTGTAGGCTTCTTCATTCATATATGCGACCATTAATACTTCATCAGTCTTAACATCCTGAACGACAACAGTCACATGGCCATCGGTATTCTTCTTAAGCTCATTCCACTCTACAGATGCCTTGAGCATAGCTGTATTTATGCCATTAGCCTCGAATTCAGCCTTAATATCAATAAGATTATCCGCGTTAGCACTTACAATATCACCACAGATACCGATAAGATTCTCGTCCTTAGCAAGTGTAAGGAGCCTGTTCTTATCCTCAGCTGGTAAAAATGCCAGCACTGGGACTGGGGAAGCCGCAAGAGCATCTGACACGCTTGTAGCTGTCATAAAGAGGATTGATGATACATATTCCTCAATAGCAGCCCTATTATCATTAAGCTCTACAAGATTAGTAACACAGGCTACAATCTTATCCTTGCCGAACTTCTTAGATACTTCTTCAGTAATCTCAATATTTCCTGACTTGCTGTAATTAAGCATTGCCTGTGTGCAGCCAGCATAGAGAAGCTTCTTAATATCTTCCATTCTCTTAACATTGCCTGCACCAATAACAGGTATATCAATTGCATCACAGATATCCTTGATAACGTCAAGAGATGCCTCATGCTCCTCATCATTATTAGATAAATCCATAATAATGATTGCATCACAGCCCTTACCAGCAAGTTCCTTAACCATTGCTACAGGATCAGTGCTTAATACTGTAGTGTCCTGGAAGGACTTAACTGCATATTTGTTATATAAGTATATACATGGTATAAATCTCTTCATTTATAAGACTCCCTTTGTACTCTGTACTCCCTTAATTCTAGGGTCAATACTTGTAGCCATATCAAGAGCTTTAGCAAAGGCCTTGAACATAGCTTCAGCGATATGGTGTGAATTATCACCAGCAAGAACTCTGATATGAATATTCATCATAGCGCTGTATGAAACAGCTGCGAAGAATTCCTTGAATAACTCAGTATCCATCTCTCCAACCTTCTCAGTTGGGAACATATAATCATTAAAGTCAAAATATGGTCTTCCGCCAAGATCAATAGAACATAATACAAGGGCATCATCCATAGGAAGAATGAAATAGCCAAATCTCTTAATTCCTTCCTTATCGCCAACAGCTTCCTTAATAGCCTGGCCAATAACGATACCTGTATCTTCTACTGTGTGATGAGCATCAACATCAAGATCGCCATCGCATCTTACATCCATATCAAATAAACCATGCTTAGTAAATCCAGTAAGCATATGATCAAAGAATGCAATACCTGAATCAATATTGCCGTATCCCTCACCATCAAGGTTAAGCGATACCTTAATCTGAGTCTCTTTTGTATCTCTATAAATCAAAGATGTTCTGCTCATAATAATCTCCTTATATCTACTCGAATCTAACGCGAATTGAGTTAGCGTGTGCAGTTAACTGCTCCTGCTTAGCGAAGAACTCAATCTTCTCGTGTACCTTCTCTAATCCTACCTTAGAATATGATATAATGCTAGTCTTTTTAGTGAACTCATCCACGTTAAGTGGTGAGAAGAATCTGGCTGTTCCGTTAGTTGGAAGAATGTGGTTAGGGCCAGCAAAATAATCACCTAAAGGCTCTGATGAATAAGGGCCAATGAAGATAGCTCCGGCATTATTAATCTTCGTCATAACCTCGAAAGCATCCTTAGNNATCCATAGTTCTCAAGAGATTTCTCTATGATGTCCTTACGGCTGTACACTTCTACAAAGCCATCAACTTCCCTGGATACAGCTTCTGCAAGCTCCATTGATGTTGTTAGCAGAATTGCTGAAGCCAATTCATCATGCTCAGCCTGACTAAGCAGATCCGCAGCAACGAATCTAGGATTAGCTGTCTCATCAGCTATAACAAGAATCTCACTAGGTCCTGCAATGGAATCAATACCTACTGAACCGAAGCAGGCCTTCTTAGCAAGGGCAACGAAGATATTACCAGGTCCTGTAATCTTACATACCTTAGGAATAGACTCTGTTCCATAAGCAAATGCAGCAACAGCCTGTGCTCCACCAACCTTATATACATCATCAACGCCAGCTATGTCTGCAGCAACTAATGTAACAGGATGAACCTTACCATTAGCACCTGCTGGAGTTGCAAGCTGTATCTTCTTAACACCAGCAACCTTAGCTGGAATAATAT
>DCIU01000018.1:2997-11352 GCA_002317245.1 Lachnospiraceae bacterium UBA1718 | reverse complement strand
AAGATTCATGGAACCAAGAGACTTGAGGGAGTAACTGTAGCTGAGGTTGGTCCTGACAGGAAGCCAATTGCTGGAACAGAAGAGTACATCTCCTGTGATACACTGCTTCTCTCTGTTGGACTTATTCCAGAGAATGAGCTTACACGTAAGCTTGATATAGATATGAGCACCATTACCAATGGTCCTAAGGTTGACGGAAGGTTAGAGACCTCAATGGACGGCGTTTTTGCCTGTGGTAATGTATTACATGTGCATGACCTGGTTGACTACGTATCCGAGGAAGCCAAGATGGCTGGCCAGTGTGCAGCGGCTTATCTGAAGAGTGGTGTGGGCTCGGGGGATGGCTCGGGCGCTGGCGTGTCTGACTTATGTAAACCGATTGAGATTAAGGCTGAAGCCGGCGTAAGATATACAGTTCCTATGAAGGTTAATCCGGACACTATGCAGGACATGCTTCCAATTAGATTCCGCGTTGGTAATGTATATCATGACAGCTATATCAGTATGTATATTGGCGATGAGAGGATTGTCCATAAGAAGAAGACGGTTATCGCTCCGGGCGAGATGGAGACACTTATGTTAACCAAGAAGATGCTTGAAGGTAAGAGCATTGACCAGATTGTTGTAAAGATTGAGGAGGACTAAGTGATGAGCCAAATTAGAGAACTTACATGTATCAATTGTCCTCTGGGCTGTGCCATTAAGGTAGAGATGGAGGGTAGCGAGATAATCTCTGTTACAGGCAATACCTGTAATCGCGGTGAGATCTATGCCCGCAACGAAGTGACTAATCCCGTGCGCGTGGTTACTTCCAGCGTTCGTGTTAAGGGTGGCGAGCAGGCAGTAGTATCAGTTAAGACCAAGGAAGCAATTCCTAAGGACAAGATCTTCGCTGTCGCCGACGCCATGAAGGACATAGTCCTCGACGCCCCAGTCGCCATCGGAGACCTCGTACTTGCCGACATTGCCGGCACCGGCATCGACCTCGTCGCAACTGCAAATGTGAAATAATGATGACCCTGGGGGACGGGGTCAAAGTGTCATTTTTCTCAGTGACCCTAGGGGACGGGGTCAGAGTGTCATTTTTCTCTATGACACGGAACTATATCACTAGCGGTTTGTTGTTCAGCGCCAAAATATGAAGTAGTACAAAGAGCCCTTTCTTGATACATGTATCACTGAAAGAGCTCTTTTTATAATTGCAGTATTGTAGTTGATTATTATGAGAAGTGATTAATATATCCTATTCTTTATCGGAGAAATTTTTGCATATTCTCTGAATGGTGGATATTGAGACTCCAAGTAATCGCGATATTTGATTTCGTGTTAATCCATTATTTTTTAACAATCGAATTATGCGATTCCTCTCACTGCGGGACAAGCTATATATGTCAAATGTAGTAGGCAACCCAGTAAGTCTTTTATATTTTTCCAATGCGATTTCGTCAGTGGTGTAGTGGCGCTGATCTAAACAATCATATTTTTCGGGCGAGTTATCTATCTCAGAATTATTAGAGTTCTTAGCAAAATAGTCTAATAAGGCTTCCTTTGAACCAGCAACTTTCCATGAAAAACTGCAATCAACTAATTCACTTTTTTTACCATAATATATATTATAGCTGCTCCAATAATACTCAGAAGGGAAGCGACAAATTCCCGCAGCAACCGGATTATTATGAATATAAATAAGTGTGTTTAGATAATACCGCTCGTCCTCAACAGGTCTGCTATAGTATCGTTCCTGGAACAAATGACCATAGCGATCATATTTGCCATTGTACCAGCGCACAAATAATGAACCCAAACTTCTAAAAAAAGTAGGTAGATTATTTTCTGAGGCATTAACTAATAAATGAATGTGATTATCCATTAGACAATAGGCATATACATCTACATCATATTTACTTTTACAGTCTGATAATATGTAAAGAAATTTTTGATAATCAGCTTCCTCTTCGAAAATTATTTGCTGATTCACAGAACGAAGTATGACGTGATATATGCCTGTCGAACTGATAATTCGCGACTTTCTTGGCATAAGTACTCCTTGTTTTACAGAATAGTTATAGATTTGATATGTATTATTATATTTTTTGAGTATACAAAATGCAATAGATTATAAAAAATGACACTCTGACCCCGTCCCCCAGGGTCACTTTTGCCTTTTCCTATATTCTGTTGGTGTCATGCCGTATATAGTTTTGAACTTACGGCAAAAATAGCCGACATTATCGAATCCTGACTGCTCTGCAATCTGAGAGATAGTCGTGCTGGTTGATAGAAGCATTTGTGCAGCCTGCTTCAACCTGTAATCGATAAGATAGTTAACAGGCGATGTATGCAGAATTCTGCCGAAGTAGTTAAGTGCGCTGCTTTTGCCAATATTTGCAGAGGTAGCTATCTCTTCTAAGGAAATGGATGATGAATAGTTAGCATGAATATACTGCATCATAATCTGAAGTCTTGCTTCAACCTCTATCTCGCTGTTAGCTCGTGGTGGGTACTCAGATAAATCAATATTATCTGCAAGAATTGACCAGAGCTTAAGAAGCAGTGATGACGTAGTTATTTCATTCATCGTCCTATTTTCATATCCATTATCAATTTCTTTAATTATGGACAGTATCTCCTCGCGCCATAGCTCACTATTATCAAAAACCACATAATTCATAGTGCTGTTAAGGATTGGCGTGATGTATTTATCGTATAGAGCACTTTCTGGAGCTGCTAACAGTTCAGGGTTAAACAGAAAATTAGGTATAATTGCAGATTCTACGGACTTCATCTCGTGAAGAACTTTGGAATTCATCATAATAGCCTGATCTTCATGAAGAGTAAGCTGCTCGTCTCCTATATAGAAGGTCACATCACCTTTTTTTATCCAGACAAACTCAAATTCCTTATGCCAGTGCCAGTCAACACAGTTAAAGTCAAACTGTGACATATCTTCCATATAATAATAGAAAGGATATTCATTATTTCCACGGTCCAGCGTCTCCATTAGAGAATCATCACGCTGTATCTTGGTATATAAAGATTCAGTCGCTCGCATTTTTACCAAAACTCCTAAATAACTCCTAATTTATAATTTCAATTGGGATATTGTGTAATAAATATATCATATTGTTTAATGAAATAGTATATATATCACCATATAATGCAACTATATCGATAATACAAAAATAAAAATGGAGTATCAAACATATGAAAAATTATAAGAAAACTCTGATAGCCTGTTATCTGGGCTTCATAACACAGGCAATTGTTGCCAACTTTGCTCCACTACTTTTCCTCATCTTCCATAACAAGCTGGGGATTCCTCTGGGACAGGTAGCTCTTATTTCAACCGTCTTCTTCTTCACACAGTTGGTTGTGGATCTGTTCTGCGCCAAATTCGTTGATAAGATTGGATACCGGAAGACCGTGGTTGCATCCGAGGTCTTCGCAGCGGTCGGACTTATTGGATTGGGAGTTCTGCCATCAATTTTACCTGATGCTTTCCTGGGAATTATTATCAGCGTAATGGTCTACGCAATCGGAAGTGGATTAATCGAAGTGTTAGTCAGCCCAATTGTCGAGGCATGTCCCTTCGACAATAAGGACAGCGTAATGAGCTTGCTTCATTCCTTCTACTGCTGGGGTTCTGTTGGTGTAATTCTTATATCTACATTATTCTTTGCAGTTTTTGGAATCGATAGCTGGCGAATCATGTCCTGCCTGTGGGCAATCATTCCTCTTTACAACATTTTCAACTTCATAAGCTGCCCGATTGAGCACTTAACAGAAGATGGAGAGGGATATACAATTGGCAAGCTCTTCAGCATTCCAATGTTCTGGGTAGCAATTGTACTTATGGTCTGCGCCGGTGCAAGCGAACTCTCCATGGCTCAGTGGGCAAGCGCTTATGCTGAAGCGGCCCTCGGTCTTAGCAAGAGCGTTGGTGATATAGCAGGTCCCTGTCTCTTCGCAGTGTCTATGGGAATTTGCAGAACCTTCTATGGCAAGTATGGGAAAAAAATGGATTTGATTAAGTTCATGATAGGCTCAGGCCTGTTGTGCCTCTGCTGCTATCTATTAGCATCCTTGTCTAGCCTTCCAATTCTTGGATTGATTGGTTGTATAGTATGTGGATTCTCTGTTGCAATTATGTGGCCAGGTACAATCAGTATCTCATCTAAGACAATTCCACTTGGCGGAACCGCAATGTTCGCACTTCTTGCAATGGCTGGTGACCTTGGCGGCTCAGTCGGTCCTGCAATTGTTGGTTACGTAACACAGGGCGCCGGAGATAATCTTAAAGCCGGACTTCTTGTGGGATGTATCTTCCCATTGGTTCTTGTAATTGCAGCAGCAATTATTGGTGTAAGCTATAGAAAAGCTGCTAGTAAATAAAACCAATTAATCATTCTTATAAAAAATGACCCTCTGACCCCGTCCCCCAGATTCACCTATTTGCAAATAGATGACCCTGGGGGACGGGGTCAGAGGGTCACTATCATTTCACCAGCACAACAGCGAAATCGTTCACGTTAGTGCCAGTGGCACCAGTAATGATTAAACCGTCAGTTTTGGCAAGTGCATTATATGCATCATTATCATGAAGTACATCATAGATATTAATACCCTGAGCTTTGAGCATAGCAGCGGTATTACCATCAACGTAGCCACCAGCTGCATCTGTAGGGCCGTCGGTTCCATCTGAACCAACAGAGAATACACATACATTGCCAAGGCCAGCAATTCCATCAGCGGCGGCAAGTGCTAATTCCTGATTACGGCCACCTTTACCAGAACCTGTAAGATGAACAACGGTCTCGCCTCCGGCTATGAATGCCATGCTACCCGAAGCAGAAGAAGCATATGTCTTGGCAATAGCTGCCATAAAGGAACCGGCTTCTCTGGCTACGCAGGTAAGCTGATCGGTTAACATAACAACATCATATCCAAGTGACTTACATACATCAGCTGCAGCTTCACACAGATTTTTAACAGAGCCAGTAATCATTGTCTCAACATTATCAAGAACCTTAGGAGTCTCAACCTCCATAAGCGCCTTAGCTTCATCTGATAACTTAATGCCATACTTCTTAACAATAGCACATGCATCTTCACACGAAGTTGAATCAGGATAAGCAGGTCCAGAAGCAATCATATCAAGTGGATCACCAAGAATATCACTTAATACAATACTGAATACATGAGCAGGCTCACATATCTTGGCGAACTTGCCGCCCTTAACAGCGGACAGTCTTTTTCTGATTGTATTAATTTCAATAATATCCGCGCCACAGGCAAGTAACTGTGATGTGATATCAGCCAGCTCCTCACCGCTAACTAATGGCTTCTCGAACAAAGCAGATCCACCGCCAGAAAGAAGAAATAGAACGGTATCCTCAGCTGACAGATCCTCAACCAGGGCCAGGGCCTCAGCTGTACCCAGGAAAGAATTCTTATCAGGAACCGGATGTCCGGCTTCGATACATTTAATGCCTGGAATCTCTCCCATGACGTGATCATACTTGGTAACACATACACCCGAATCAATACGATCCCCAAGTATATCAGAAGCGGCCTTGGCCATCTGCCAGCCGGCTTTGCCAGCTGATACAACGATCAGCCGGCCATTGCCGAAGCCACCCTTACTTAACTTATTATTTAATGCTGAAGCAACAGCTTCATCTGGAAGAACACGTCTGATAGCTTCCTTAATAATTAAATCCGCATCATTCCTAAGTCCCATAATTTTTTCCCCTTATACCTATTAGTGTAAAAACAGTGACAGGATAAATACGCCTGCCATTGAGCAGAGACCCTCAACAAGTGTTCCAAGTGTCTGTGTCTTATAACCCTGCTCAGGAGTCATCTCGCCGAAGTTAGTAACAACCCAGAAGTAAGAGTCATTAGCATGAGATACTGTCATGGCACCAGCGCCGATAGCGATTACACAAAGTGCAGCCATGGCTGGAGAAGACATTCCAAGAGCGCCCATAAGAGGTGCCATAATACCAGCTGTTGTTGTAATAGCAACAGTTGAAGAACCCTGTGCAGACTTTAAGATTGCTGCAAGAAGGAATGGGAAGAAGATTCCAATTGTCTGGAATACGTTAGCGTTTTCAGTAATAAATGATACAAGGCTTGTAGCTGAGATAACCTTACCTAATACGCCACCTGCTGCAGTAACGAAGAGGATTGGACCAACAGTTTTGAGTGTATCATTAGTAAGATCATAGAGCTTATCACCGAGCTTCATCTTGAATAAGAGAACAACAGCGAAAGCCACACCAACAGCAAGAGCGATGATTGGAGTACCAAGGAATGCGAAGAGTGTGTAAACAGCGCCAGTCCATCCGAAGATAGAAGCCACATTAGACATAGCCATTAAAATAATAGGAACGATAATTGGAGCAAGTGAGAGGAAGCCGCTTGGAAGCTCGCCGTATGAAGCAACAAGCTCTTCGTAGCTCATGATCTCTTCACCGTTATCAGCCACTTCATCACTAGACTTAATCTTCTTGCCTGCAGACTTAGCGAAGAAGTATGTACCAACAAGTGCAGGAATTGAGACGAGCACGCCGAGTCCCATTACAAGTAAGATGTTGTTGCCAATACCAAGTGTATTAGCTGCTGCAATTGGACCTGGTGTAGGTGGAATGAATACATGTGAAGCGTAGAGACCAGCTGAAAGACAGATTGTCATAGCAACTGCGGAACTCTTAGTACGCTTAACAAGTGCCTTACGAATTGGATTAAGTACTACGAAACCTGAATCGCAGAATACTGGAATTGATACAACCCAGCCCATAATCATGATGGCAACCTCAGGATGCTTCTCGCCAACGAGCTTACATACCATATCAGCAAGCTTGAGTGCAGCACCTGTAACCTCCAGAATTGCACCAATCATTGCACCGAGAATAATTACGATACCGATACTTGTGAATGTACCAGAAAATCCAGCACCGATAACAGAAGCGATACCACTAATCTTAGTGTCATCAACTGTCTTGTCAACGAATGGAATTCCACCAATCAGTCCAAGAATAAGTGAAACCAAAAGAATAGAAATAAAAGGATGAACCTTAAATTTGGAGATCAGCACGATCATAACAACTATTGCCAGAACGAACACGATCAAAAACGGGATACCTGTCATATTATTTACCTCCTAATACATTGAATATCGCGGTCCCCACACCGCTTAAATTAATACTAACAAACCTTGCATTGGAATGATATGTTACATATACTTATATTATCAGGTAAAAGATGATGCAATTTGGTATGCAGACCGTATACAGCTAATCGAGGAACTTTTAATGGATATAGGGGTAAGCAAAAAAATAGCTCAGAGTATCGTAGATACGATAAAAGAATTCTGTGGATACGATATTAACTTCATAGACACGGACGGCTTCATATTTGCCAGCACTGACATAAGCCGAATAGGCGATTACCATGAGATAGGTAAGAGGGTTGCTGACACCGGAGAGACGCTGGAAGTATATAGAGAAGATGACTATACAGGAACACAGCCTGGTATCAATGCCCCTTTCTATTATGAAGGCAGAGTAATGGCGGTTATTGGAATAACTGGGGACCCCGACAAGGTACGCCAGTATTCCGAACTGGCGGGTCGCGTAACCTTCCTTATCTTTAAGGAGAATGAATACACCAGCCAGAGCATAGGACTTCAGACAGCAACCAATTACATGATTCGTTCCCTCATTTATGGCGAGCCCATTAATAAGAATCATTTCAGGGACTTCATGGCTTCGAGAGAGCTACCTCTTAACCAGAACTACAGGACGGCTGTAATCCAGACCAATTCCCGCTACAATCCGGCCAACCTGTCCTTTATTGAGAGAGATATTGTGGATGCCATTAATGAAATACCAATGTCAATGCACAGATTTCAGTATCCTAATGAATATGTCATAATATTTGAGTACACATCATGTAAGACAGCATACAGGACTCTTCAGAGGCTTCTGGAAAAATATAATGAGATTATAACAATTGCCATCGGAAGCGAGGAGACGCTACTACATCAGAATAGGTCCTACGAGGCAGCGATGCTCTCACTTAAATGCTCAAGTCAGACTAAGAATGTTGCAGTTTATGAGGATTTTGATATTGAACTGCTATTAGGAAGCCTTGATGAGAAAGTATCATCAAGGTACATTAGAAAAGTTGCTAGCTGCTTAAGTGAAGAAGACCTTAATATCCTGAAGGTATATTATGACTCCAACATGTCATTAAAAGAAGCCAGCGAGAAGCTCTTCATCCACAAGAACACCCTGCAGTATAAGCTGGATAAGATAAATACAAAAAGTTCCTATAATCCAAGAGATTTCC
>DCIU01000018.1:2535-2819 GCA_002317245.1 Lachnospiraceae bacterium UBA1718 | reverse complement strand
ATCGTGGCAGTGCCATATCTGGCGACCAAGAATAACCTGTTCACGGTAGTATGGATGGTTGTCCTCGGTTATATAATCAACGTAATCATGCACCTGATTATCGCCGAGCTGTCCTACAACAACGGCGGAGTTCAGTTAGTCAAGAGCTTCGAGAACGAGCTCTTCACAGGCAGATTCAAGAAGATCTTCTCCTGGATAGTATTTGGCATATACGGCCTGGCCATCATCGTCGGCGTCAGCGGCAACATCAACGGCGGCGCCCAGATATTCATGAACTGGTTCGG
>DCIU01000018.1:1712-2413 GCA_002317245.1 Lachnospiraceae bacterium UBA1718 | reverse complement strand
ATCGTGGCAGCCATGACCATCGGAACCTTCACCGGCACCTTAAGCCCTGCAGCCTTCGCTGACCTCAAGGTCAACAACATGCTTGGACTCTACAGCATGATAGTATTCGCCACCAGCGCCAACTACGCCATCGCCCAGGTCGTTAAGGGTCTGGATGGCAATGTAAAAGAGATCCGCACTACCATCTTCACAGGCTTTGGAATCTCGTCAATCCTCGTACTGGTTGTCACAACCACTGTTCTTATCGGAACAGGAGGTCAGTGCTCCAAGGAATTAGCCTACATGGAACTCGGCGAACACATAGGAGGCTGGGCAATTGTAGTCGCAGGCATTTTTTCACTGGTAGCATTACTTACCACCTTCTGGGCACAGACCCTGGGTCTTCGCGACATAGTCCACGAACAGATTAACACCGGTAACAAACTAAGCTGGCTCATCGCAACAGCTCCAAGCTTGCTCTTCGCGCTCTTCGGTGTGAACAGTTTCATTGTCCTGACCCGAATCATGAGTGGCGTATCAATCCTTATGAGCATCGCCCTGATTCTAACCTACGGCAAATCAAGGAAGAGAGCCGGCAGCAGTCCAATCTGCGGCATTGTAGGCAGGCTCCCATTCCAGATACTAATGCTTGTATCCACAATCATCTCAGCAATCGGCGCTGTAATACCACTATCCTGATATACCACTATGACACGTGGTGA
>DCIU01000018.1:572-1656 GCA_002317245.1 Lachnospiraceae bacterium UBA1718 | reverse complement strand
TGACCCCGTCCCCCAGGTTCACCCAGCACACAAACGAGACAAACTATCACATGTATAGCAATAACAACTTTCGACAATTAGATAATGAGACATTTGTAATTCAGATACCTGAGGGCAGGGACTATAAGATTCTGCAGCTGACGGATCTTCACCTTGGCTTCGGCCTGTTCTCTGGTAAGAAGGATAGGCAGGCCCTGGATGCCATGTCGACTCTGATTAAGAGGACCTCGCCAGACCTCATTGTGGTCACAGGTGATAGTCTCTATCCATTTTTCCCTGCATCGGGAACACTTAATAATAAGAAGGAAGCGGAGAAGTTCTTAAGCTTCATGGATGGCTTCGAGATTCCATATGCTCTTGTAATGGGTAATCATGATACCGAGCTGGGGTCCAAGCTTAACAGGCAGCAGCTGGGGGAGATTTTTAAGACTGGCAGGTACGCCATCTTCGCGGAGGGTCCGGACCATATATTCGGCGTGGGCAATTACATGATTGAACTAAGATGTGGAGAGAGGCTTGGAAAGGTGCTTAGTATACTGGACTCTAACATGTATACAACCGGGTGGTTCTTCGACGGCTTCGACCGTATACATCCTGACCAGACCGACTGGTGCATGAAACGACTCACCAAATATAAGGAAGAGAACCCGCAGGTAGAAGCTTTGGCTTTCTTCCATATGCCGCTTGCTGAGTTCAAGGAGGCATATACTAAGATGAAGTCAGGCGACAGCAGCGTTTGCTATCACTTCGGAACAATAGCGGAGGAAGATGATTACTTCGGAATCTCGAAGCTGCCCGGCGATTTCTTCAAGAAGGCCAAGGAGAACGGCGTCATCAAGTATATGTTCTGTGGCCACGACCACGTGAACAATCTGTCCCTGACATATGAAGGAATCCGAATGACTTACGGCATGAGCATTGACTGCCTGGGATATAAGGGCATCCACAAGCACGAGGTGCAGAGAGGTGCGACAGAGATTATTGTAAAAACGGATGCCACTGTGGATATTAGACCAGTGCCACTTACTGTATTTGTGACAACGAGGATCAGAGGAAAGAAATGATAGGGGGGGACTAGGGAACA
>DCIU01000018.1:283-538 GCA_002317245.1 Lachnospiraceae bacterium UBA1718 | reverse complement strand
ACTAGGGAACACATTGTGTTCCCTTGACCTCCTATCATCCATTTAAATAATGAAGTAGTTAAAGAAAATGAAAACGCATTGACAAATATCTATGCGAAATATATACTATTCACAGATAGACCGATGTCTATGTGAGGTGCCTGATATGACAAGAGAAGAAGTTGCAAATATTTGCAAAGCAATGTCTGATGCTAACCGGCTTAGAATTATAGAAATGCTGACATCTGGAGAAAAATGCGGATGCGAGTTACTTGA
>DCIU01000018.1:0-214 GCA_002317245.1 Lachnospiraceae bacterium UBA1718 | reverse complement strand
GACTGTGGCCTGGTGAGTTCAAGAAAAGATGGCAAATGGCAGCATTATTCTATTAGCTGCGAGCGTTTTGCAGAATACAAAGAGTATATAGGAGCTATTACCTGCTATAAAGATAAGGAAAAAAGTGAATCCGGTTGCTGTTGCAACAAATAGTTAATTTCCGATTGAAATATATCGGCAAAAAATAAAAACAACACATAGATAATCATCTATA
>DCIU01000143.1:369-16287 GCA_002317245.1 Lachnospiraceae bacterium UBA1718 | reverse complement strand
CCCTTCTTAACCTCGTATACCTCTGTAAACTTATCGTAATTGCCCACATATCTGTCGAGCTTGCCATTCTCCATATGATAGATCAGGTTAACTACATCATTAAGGAATGGAATGTCATGGGATATAAGAATGAAGGCATTCTCATAGTCCTGCAGATATCTCTTCAGCCACTCAATATGGTTGGCATCCAGATAGTTGGTTGGCTCGTCCAGAAGGAGCACCTCCGGCTTCTCCAGCAGAAGCTTAGCCAGTAGAATCTTGGTACGCTGGCCACCGCTTAGGTCAGTAACATCCCTGTCTAATCCCAGAGGCAGAATCTCGAAGGCTCTGGCAATCTCCTCCACCTTGACGTCAATTGCATAGAAGTCATGACTGTCCAAGAGATCCTGAAGCTCACCCATCTCCTCAAGAAGGGCATTCATCTCATTGTCATCCGTCACCTCGCCTAATCTGTCACATATCTCATTAATACGTGCCTCCATGGTAAAAAGGTGGGCATAGGCACTTCTAAGCACGTCACCAATTGTCATGCCCGGTTCAAGCACCGTATGCTGGTCCAGATATCCAACCTTCACATTCTTAGCCCAGGTAACCTTGCCATCCTCTGGCTCCATGGCTCCCGTCACTATGCTCATGAAGGTAGACTTACCCTCACCATTGGCTCCAACGAGTCCTATATGTTCACCCTTCAGCAGTCTGAAGGATACATCATCGAATATTGTTCTGTCGCCGAACCCGTGGCTCAGCTTGCTTACTTCTAATATCATAATTACTCTTCTACGTCTTCCGTCTCAGTCTCACTGGTCTCGAATCCATAAGGAACCAGCGTAGTATCTCCCTCTAATGGCTGGGAGTAGTAGCCCTCATCGGTACCCTCAATCATATATTCATCCTCAGAATAGATGGTTGCCGAGAAGCCAAGTGGGATGTCGAATGTCTTGTCTCCATCCGAAGCCTTAATAGTCAGCTTAACTGTCTCTCCTCCGCTCTCCTCGTCTATGAAGCCCTTAACCTCACCGATTATAGCCTCATCACGATCCGTATCAGAATATACATATTCTCTGTTAAGCCAGTCGGAGCCATCTTTATTCTTAATAAGACTGTTTAAAAATAGCAGTGACTCAGGATCATATGTAATAATGTAGTCTTCGTAGGCACCTGTAATGGTTATAGTATTGTCATCGTTAAGAGTCACCTCGGAATTATCATAGTCAATCCAGTCGATTCTCTGATATGAGTTCAGTACGCTCTCGAAGCTATCGCCGTCCACTATGCAGCCAAATCCCTTACCCTCTGGGTCACCACTTGCCACAAGATCTTCACTTATAAGCGAGAAGTAATCAGGTCCGGTCTGATAGGTTAACTTCTTAGAATAATAAGTCTCTGTGTCCCTTTCCTGTACATAGTCATGCTCACTGACTGTAAGGGCACCGTAGCTAGTAAAGATGCTGTCTCTGCTATTAGCTGCAAGAATATCTTCTATAGTAATAGGGGCAGCTGCCTCTGGCGCCTCTGACGCCTCTGTCTCCTGGGAGTCCAGGTTTTCACTTGCTGCGACTTCTGCATTATTAGTTGTGTTACCAGCATCTGCCTCTGTACATGCAGTTAAGGAAGTGGCAATAAGTGTAGCCAGAACCAATGCAAATAATCTCTTCTTCATTTTATTATCTCCGTTTCGTCTCGGTAAAGTTCAATTAATACCAATTGACACAATAATACAATATTTGGCACAAATCAAACAATATTATTTTTTATAAAGCAAAAGCCCCGGCGAAGGGGAGGAGCCGGAGCGTTAGCGTCAGAGTGTCCAGTACTATCTGGATCTAATCTCCTGACGCATAAAAGAGATATATGATATTGCAAATGCAATCAGCAGTAATGCAATCATTGCCGTCAGATGTGGCCAGACTAAGAGTACGCTTTGACCAAGAGACAGATTACCTGATATGGCACCCACTAACTGGGTCATAGTAACCGCATTGATAGTACGTGCCGCTGGGTTCATAAGCGTATTAGCCGCTTCACTAAACAAATAATATGGAGATATTCGGTTGATACCAGCATTAAGTGTCGCATTACCCAGCTGATTCATTGCAGCCATCATATCATTGCCACTTACAGGATATATTGCATCAGCGATAATTCCTGCAAGAAGACTAACAAATATAGCACAGAACAACCAAAGTGCTATACAGGACAGGGCCGAGGTGGCAGCATGCTTACATACTGTTGAGAAAAGTATGGCCACTGCCAGCCAGAAACCAATATATATAATGCAGAAGGCAAGATACAGCAGCAATCTTGCTACTTCTTCAACACTTGGTATGAGGCCTGTAGTCAACAGTCCAAAGGCACCTGTGAATAGTCCTGATGCCATAACCATACAGCCCACAATGAACAGATTGGCCTCAAACTTACTGATAATAATATTGTCTCTGTATATTGGCTGACTGACCAGTCTGTTAAGGGTTCCCTCACTTCTCTCACTGTTAACAGCGTCGAAGCCCATCAGGATACCGAGGAATGGTCCCATAAGTGCAACTAGCGACGTATAGGACGGTATGGAGTTGGCGCTTGTCGTAAACAGCTTAAGAAAGAGGAAATCCTGTGAAATTGTCTGAGCATCTAAGGCATCCTTGATGCCACTCATGGCTGCATAGAGACCTGATATTGTAATAAGGAAGAATAATACTTCGAAAAGAATCATCTTCTTACTATTGATAAAGTCTGAAGTCTCCTTCTGAAAGAGGACCTTACGAACGTTTGCTCTCATCATTTCCCGCCTCCTTCTCGAAATATTTCCTGTATATCTCATCCAGGTCACTATTGGCCTGTCTTAAATGCATTATTGTATAGCCTTCCTTAATAAGACTCGATGACAGGTTACGCCTAATATCATAGGCGGACCTGATTATATACTTATCAGAATCCTTCTGTACCTCAAGCACGCCGTCAAGGTCCTTAATAATAGACTGGGCCTTAATATTATCTGGGTAGACGGATATCTCTGTAGTATTGACACCATCCGTATTAATCTGGCTTCCCAGTTCCTCCAAGCTGCCACAGGCAATCATCTTGCCATGAACGAAGATTCCCATTCTGTCGCATACCTTCTGTACCTGGTAAAGCTGGTGGGAAGACAGCAGTATGGTACGTCCGTCAACCTCGGCTAAGTCTCTGATTAAGAACATAAGCTCTCTCACGCCCTCTGGGTCGATACCAAGGGTTGGCTCATCCATAATAATAATCTGTGGATCCTTCATCAGCACGTCGGCGATTCCAAGACGCTGCCGCATACCTCTTGAGTAAGTGCTGGTTCTTTTATCAGCAGCATCCACCAGATTAACTCTCTCTATTAATTTATTAATTCTCTCTTCCAGCTCGTCGCCATCAAGTCCATTAATCCTACCCATGAATCGCAGATTCTCACGGCCAGTCATATTGCCGTAGAAGCCCACATTATCAGGCAGGTAGCCGACGATACTCTTGATCTTAATTGAATTCCTGATGCAGTCGAAGCCAGCAATCTTGGCTCTTCCGCCTGTGGGTTCTGTCAGGCCAAGCAGCATCAGTGTAGTAGTTGTCTTGCCTGCACCATTAGGTCCAAGCAGTCCAAACACTTCTCCCTTTTTGACATCCAGATTAAGGTTATCTACTGCTACAAAGTCACCATATTTCTTAGTGAGATTATGTGTATGAATAACCATCTTATCTGAATTGTCGACATCCTTAAGTATGTCCATACCATCATCTCCTGCCATATTTCTTAATAACCTGATACAATCCGCAGCATACGCCTAAGATAATTACTATTGCAAAAATGCCCCATCCTGTCTTAGTCTTAACAGTCACACGAAGCTGGGCCGTTGAAGACTGGTTGTCACAGGATGCAACAATGTTAGTAAGGTAGTCACCTGTAATGGAGTCATTGCTAGGAGTAATATGTGCTACTACTTCCTCGCTTGTGCCTGCTGCCAGAGATTCAATAGTAGTCTTGTCGAAGCTTACATCCCAGTTAGTATTGGCCTGAGCAGTTAATGATATATTCTCAAGGTCTATATTGCCGTCATTTTTAATAAGAAGCTTTACATCAGATGCCTTATTAGCATAAGCATCCAGAGCCAGGTTACCATCTGATGTTGTAACTACAAGGTTATAGGTTCCAAGTATCTTGACATTAAGGTCTGTTGACAGAGATTCCTTAGCTGAGGTTGCAGAGCATGATATCTTGTAATCACCTGCTGGAACCTGGTCTGGAGGTGTGACCTTAATTGTTACTCCTGCGCTGGCGCCTGCTGGTACATCCAGGCTTGATACCTGAGTGTCATTATTAGTGAAGGTCACCTGCCATCCCTCTGGTGCATTGGTTGAGAAGTTGTAGTTCTCGTCTGTAAGCGAGTTATTAATGATTGTTGTTGAGTATGAGAAGCTTGTACCTGTTACACCCTCCTGGTCCGGATACTGAACAGTGAAGTTGCTGTCCCCGGACTTGAGCTCACTAATGTTGAGATTAAGTGTAAGTGTGTCCTCCATACCAGAGTCTGACAGGGCCTTAATTACTATCTCATTTACCCCATCTGCAGCATCAGTTGGTACTGTCACCTGCAGGGTCGCGATAGAAGTATCTGCGTCACCTGAAGCGTGAACCCTGCTTACATCATAGCTTCCATTCTTGAAATAACCTGTGAAGCCCTCTGGCATGGATTCAATAGATAAGGTTACATCCTGGCCTGCCGCACTGCCACCTGTAAGATATAGATCAAAGCTTGCCGCATCTCCAGCCGTAATGTTAATTCCCGGAGTCACAGTATAGAGGTCGAAGCCCTCAGCTGCATGTACGTTAAGTCCATTAGCCATTACCACAAATGTGAATGCTATTGCTGCAAATACTGCATAAATCAATTTTCTGTCTTTGGTTAGTGTTTTCATTTCTGACATCTCCTTTGCATGTTTAGTGATTAATAACAATCATCTATGACAAGTAAGATAGTCCCAAAGTGTGTTTTAATTGTGATAGAAATGTGTTTTTTCTGTGATGATTATAAAGATTCTATTAACTTTTACAGGCAATAAAAAAGCCCGGGATAAATCCCGAGCTTTCGTCATAACTAGTCTAATTCTCTTTTGATGCGTAATAATCTTCGAAGAGCTTATTAGCAGCTGCCATTGTATCCTGACAGATTCCTGGAAGATCCTCTCCCCAGGACTTAGTAGCCATCTTGAAGCCCTTCTCCATGGCTGCCTGCATCTCCTTCATCTTCTCCACATCATCTCCTGCAAGAGCTGCTGCGAAGTCGAATAATCTCTGAGATGTCTGCTTAACGCCATAGTAGCCGTCCTCAGATACATCTTCCTTAGCCTTGGCAATATCCTCAGCTGTGACATTCTTAAGATTGTCACCCTTGAAGAGATCTGCAAGCTTAGCCACTCCAGCCTGACCTGTAAGCATCTGGCTAACGAGGCTTGATAACTGGCTCTGTCTGGCCTCCTGGTCAGCCTTAAGCTGCTGTACAAGAGATGCTCTGTCTTCAGCACTCATCTTATTAATAGAATAAGTAGCCTTCTTAGCTGTCTCTGTACCCTTCTCATACACGACACCAGAGTTATCTGTTGTCTGCTTCTCTACCGCGCTGTCCGCCTTGACTGCCGCGCTAGACTGATAATTAGTATACGAACTAGTTGCACTTCCTATATTCATATCACTCATTCTGGTCACCTCCTTGTTCCCCAAATATCCTGCTGTATTCATACGGTACTCCTACAGTGTTCATATATTGTAACACCGAAGCTTACTCTGTTACAAGTATATATCGGCATAATTACGCCTTTTCATAAGCCTACCAGTCGGATCCCCAGTCGGTAGATCCGCTGTCCCAGGAGTCGCTGCTGCTATCCCAGTCGTAGCTTGAATCACTACTGCTGCTGTCGTTGTTCCAGTTGTCCTTATCCTCCGCGTAGAGAATCGTGTCTTCGAAGTCAGTGAACTGTGTCGACTCATCCCATACAGGAGTATAGTAAAAATCTTCCGCAACTGAGGTATGGGAGAAATCCTCAGGTAATTCACTGCTGTTAACGGTTGTCCAACCGTAACCGTCATAGGTATACCAGCCATCATCATAGCTGGAAGTCAGGTGGTAATATATGTCATCATCGTACTTATAGTATCCTGTCTTAATCTTGTCGCCCGCAAGGGAATCACGATACTGAAGCGTAGTAGTGAAATCAGTGCAGTTAAGAGACGAATCCCAGTTCTCACATATATATAGCTTATTGGCTTTTCTCTTCTTATCGAGTTCGCTGGGGTACTGACCATCTTCAAGTCCGTCGCTCCACTCTTCTGTGGCCTGGTCGTACTCATACCAGTTACAGCCATTATAGGTGTATCCGTTCCTATAATAATAATCCCCTGCGCAGGAATAGTAGCCCTCCTTAGGCTCGAAGGCAATTATGAGCATACCCATTATAAAAATAAGAAGAAGTACGCCCATGAGGAATACGAATCCCGCCAGTGCTAAGTCTATTAATACCATGATGGCCTTAACAATGAAATTGTTATAATTGCTAGGCGATATCAGGTTAAGAAATCGGCCAATAAGAGTATATTCCTTCTTATTCTTGCCAGTAGCTAAGGCTTTTCTTACCTTATTATTAGCCTTACCGTTCTTATTGGCAGAGTTTCTCTTCTGCTCCAGGATCTCCTGCTTCAGTCTCTGATAGAGTTCATTAACAGCATAAGCCTCATCTGTACCCTCATATCTGACAGCACGCTCTCCAGAATCCTTATTCTTATATACTACGAAATTGCCTGTTCTCTCATCATGATATATACCGAAGGCCCTGGCACCCTTATAGTCCTCACCAATGAAGAATCTGGTGGTCTTGGCTGGTGGAAGTCCCTTGGACTCATACCAGGCCTGCAGTTCTTCTATTGTCTTAGGTGTACCTTCCGCAACTCTTCTTACATGCTCATTAGGCGCTCCACAATCGGGGCACTTATCAAGCGTATCGTCAATCATGTTGCCACAGAAATTACATTTTACTTTCATATTACTATTATACACAAAATGGGAGCCAGCGTTAACTGACTCCCATTCAAATTATTAACAACTATACAATTACTATTAGTTAACACCCATTGCTTCTGCAACGATAGTAAGTGCATCAACGATGTCACTCATTGAACCAGCTAATTCCTCAGCGTCTGCCTCTGTGATATCTTCCTGCTTAATCTGTCCAGCGATGTCAATGTACTCAGCAGCCTGGTTAAGAACTCCTTCAATGTCTGAATCCTGTGCTACACTATCAGTATTAAGGTAGTAATCGCTAACAGCGCCGTTAAGCTCAACGATTGCTACATAAGCCTCCTGAAGTGCTGCGAATGTCTCATCTGAACATCCAGCGTTAGCAGCAGCACCAGCCTCTGCAAGAAGGTCAAGACCCTCTGCTGTCATCTTAAGTCCATCAAGAACATCTACCATAGAGCTTGCAAGTTCCATTGCATCAGCCTCTGTGATATCTTCCTGGTTGATCTCACCAACCTGATCGATATACTCCTTAGCAAGGTTAAGTGTCTCTTCAACATCTTCATTCTTCTCGATGTTATCATTCTCTAAGTAGTAGTTACCAATCATCTCGTACATCTCAGAGATGCTTGAATACATTGTCTGAAGATCAGCGAATGTCTCATCAGAACATGCATCAGCTGCCTCTGTAGCTGTCTCCTCAATCTGCTCTACAACTGGCTCAGCTGCTTTAGTCTCCTCTTCGCCACCACATGCTGTAAGTGAACAAATTACTAATGACATACTAATTAATACTGCGAATAACTTCTTTTTCATTAATATTACCTCCTCACAAAAATAGTTGTCCTACAGATATTACCTAAATATAGTATTAATGTCAAGTATTATCTACTAGGTATTGTATTATCGTAAGATAAGTCACCTTTGCAAATAGTAAATTTCCCATAATGCTAATAAGTAAACGTACCACTTATATGAGCTGCGCCAGCTATGTTGCCAGTATTGCCATCAACGTCGGTATCCAGCGCATCAATAAAAGTTGTGAACTTCTTATTCTGGCCATTGAGACCACCCTTCAGACGATCTACAGGGTTCTTCAGTGCAATTACATATACCTCATATGTATGTGTACCTCCCTCTGGTGGATATGGTCCCACATACTCGGTCTTGGATGAATATCCTTCTGGCAGATTAGTCTCATGGATATCTGCTACCTTCCAGTGTATCCAGTATTCCATGCTTGTATCGACCATATAGATTGCATATGATGTCGCACCTTCCACTGGCTCCCAGGAAAGTTGTGGCGAACGATTCTCGCCTTTATTGGTGTATGAGATTACATCGTCCCATTTGCCATTATTCAGATTATCAGATTCCACTACGAATATATTGTAGTTGGCAATTAGGCTATTATCAATCTCCTCTTCTGCAACTGTTTCTGCCTGGTCTGTGTCAGTGTTGGCAGGTGCTTCAACCGTGGCCTCTGGTGCATCTGACACCTTGGCATCATCCACTTTATTGGCACCGCATCCGATTAAAAGGCACCCCGCAAAGATAATAATCATACTTCTTGTAGCTTTAATCATACTGGCCTCCCTCTTGAATTTGCTTAAAAGCTGAAGATACATACTGTTTCCTTATTATAGTTCGAAAGACTTTACATGTTATAGTACTCGCATATTTTTCTAAATCTTGGTAAAACTAGTTCTATATATCCATGCTGGCTTGCAGTTATTATTCCCTTATTTAGCAAACGTTCTCTATACTTGGAAAAAGTTGCTGAAGTCATGCCTGTAACCTCGCAAATATCTTTGACTTTAACTGCTTTACTATCAGATAGCTGCATAACTACATTTCTATCCTGTTCAGAAAGGCCACTCCATATCTTCTGATACACGTACTCATCTAAATACTCATCCATTATGTCCAATTGTTTTTCTATAGATAAGGACTTTTCATTATCATAATAGATCATACCTAGAGCTTGGAATGCAAAAGCATACCCCTTTGTTTCTTTTGCTAATTGCATTGCTATATCACCCGAAACATTTAATGCCCTTTCATATTGTCTGGCAATCTGTGATAGTCCTAATGGTCCCAATGTAATTTTAGGTGATCTCAAAAGAAATGTTAGCTGCGGATCATTCTGAATTGCATATATATTTTCATAAAGGCCTGTCATGAGTAAGAAAATTTGATAATCCTTCCTAATCCAAATTTGGAACTGACTAGCCAGTTGCTTCATGCTTTGGTCATTACATACCTCATCTATGGTGACAAGAAGTTTCTTTTTTTTCTTCTTTAACATGTTCAAGATTTCTTCGCATCGGCTTACACTATCTCTGTCCGATTTGCTTCCAAATCCAATGCCAAAACCCGCAACGGAGATATCCATCCCTCTGTCAATAATCCCTGTAGTACGTTCACATGCATCTAGCAGTCGATATGATAAATCGTCTATTAAATTTTGAGATGAATTCAAATCAACGCAAATCCAATCTGGGTTTTCAGAGATTTCTTTTGCTATTGCTGTCATTAGAACTGTTTTCCCACTTCCCCTAACGCCTCTAATGAGATATGACTGGCTTCTTGCAGGATCCTCTAAAAACGTCTTTTCTATCTCTTCAATATCAACTCGTCTGATAATATACTCTGATGGCTTTTTACCAAATGTAAGTGTAAATGGATTTCCCATATGAACTATTTCCTCTCCATAATTCTTCATAAGAAAGATTATAATTCATAATTCTTCATAATTCAATAATCCATTCATAATTCTTCATAATTCTTCACAATTCGTCATCGACAATAAACGGAGTCACTTCATATACAACAAAAAATCTCGGTAGTCGCATAACTACCGAGATTCATATAGCAGCGCCACAAGGATTCGAACCTTGAAAATGACGGAGTCAGAGTTAAGTAAAAACTCCGAAGATGCCGTGTTTATCACACTTTTACACATATATATCATTAAATCTTTTAATTATTATTACAATTTATCGTTTTTTATATTTATTTCTTTGTAGGTATTGGGACTACATTTCTAGTCTCATTACCAACTACAATCCTCTTCCTTGATGCAATATAATGAGCTGAAGTTGTGCTCTCAAGATCTCCTATATAAGCTGCTATTGCTTTTATGTCTGCACCAGCATCATAAAGTCCTGTCGCAAAAGTTCTTCTTAGAAGGTGTGCTCCACCTATCCCCTCTCTAAATCCAGCTGCAGCATATATCTTCTTTAAATTCGCATCAAAATTGGATGGATTCGTAGGTTTCTGCTTAGTATTAAGAATAATATAATCATCATCCTTTGTGTGAAGAGAAACAACGTATATTTCCTCAAGAACACTTATTGCCTCGGGAGTAAGTACTATCTCTCTAGCCTTATCGTTCTTTACCGTATTCTCTCCAGGAACGTATGTCTTGCCTTCGGTTGTATTCTTGTGATTTTTGGCTACATATCGTGTGGCATTTATGGCAAGGCTATTAGTTCGACGATTATAGTCTTTCCACCTTAACGCGCACATTTCACCTACTCTCATGCCTGTATAGAGAAGTAATAATGTTGCAAGTCCATAGTAATATATGTACTCGCCATTCTCATCCTTTTCACGGGCAATTTTCACCAATTGCTTCTTCTCATCTTCAGACAAGATAACAACGTCTGCATCTACAGACTTTCTAGCTTCGAGTTTTCGTAATCTATGCTTTATAGAGTCTTTAACCGCTTCACATGGATTAGTTCCCATATACCCTTGGCTTATTGCCCATTTATAAGCGGAACTTATTACATCAAAAGCCTTTTCAATTGACGAAACCGATAACTTGGTATTCTTGATTAGATGCTCTATGTGAAGCTCTATATCTCTAGGTCTTACAGCCTGTACCTGCATTCCGCCTATAGCGTATATTGCAATCTGATTTTTTATCGTACTCTCGCGCCTGTCCGCCGACTTGGCTTTAAGTCGCTCCTCCTGACTCATATGTTCCTGGAGGTGTTTTTCACATAGATTTTTAATTGTTAAGATGCCAAAATCTTCATCACACCGTATTTGATTTTCATATTCTCGTTTGCGCTTATTCATCAAGCGCTTACATTCGTTTTTAGTATCCCCTGTAGTTGTTAATATCTTAGGCGTGCCATTAACAGTTCTCCCAACATACAATCGCATTTGCAATTTTCCATTTTTAAGAGTAGTGAAATGGCCCGCGCCATTGTCACGTCTTGTTCCCACAACTACTCCTATAATTTGAATTCGCGTCCTGCATACATATCTAACCAGTCCTTAAGCTTATCAGTAGTAACAAAATATGTTCTACCAAGCTTTGTGGATGGAAAAGCTGGGCTAGTCATTATAGCATATGCCTTATCTCTACCTACCTTTAATCTCTTCTGTAAATCTTCTACTGTTAATACTTCATCGTATTCCATATTTTATCCTCCAAACAATGAGTCCATTTAATAGTTACATCAAAAATGAACGTGTCATCGAATGGTAAATACAATATAAATTACAATAATTATTCTGCAGAAATTCCTGTAGTTTATTTTCTAAAAAATGCGTGTTTTCCAATAGTACACGTTCACAAAACATACTTATATACCTCCTTTTCCCTTATTTCACATTACGTGAACGCACCTATCGCTGTAGAATTAGAGACTTTTGTCCCTATTCATTCCTATTTTATCTGTTTAACTACGGTATGTCAATGTCTTTATAAATATTTAATATTTTTATTCCTTTCTAATATGGGGATATGATAGAGTTATTGTAAGACAAAATATATTTGAGATTAGAGGTATTGATATGTCTGTCGGATCAAAGATAAGAGAAATAAGAAAACTATATGGCATAACTCAGGTCGAGTTAGCAGAGGCATGTGGAATAGATGATTCTACTGTTCGTAAATATGAAAGTGGAAGATTGAATCCAAAGCCTGCTACTATTGAAAAAATTGCAAAAGGCCTTGGTGTTCCGGCTGAAATCCTTACAAGTGTCAACGTTGATTCGGAAACTGCCATGAAAAGACTGTTTAGTATTTTTCAAGATTTTGGTGGCAACCTCAAGCAGGGAAAAGAGATAGATGACGATGATATCTACATTTCTTTCAAGAAGTTACAGCCTTTTATGCGCTCGTGGTATGGTGTATATGTACGCTACCTTGAAGACATTAAAAAAGCCGATTCGATTATAGATGAGGACAAACGTGATTCTTGGTTAAAAGGAACTGAAGGACAATTCAAAGACTGGATGTTTACATATCCTAGCAAAGAGCCTAGGTTAGATATGTTGCATACATATAATACCATGGATAAGGCTATGGCTTATATGCATGAACACCCTCTTAACGATTCAGATAATCCAGTTACCCCTGAAGAAAAAGAAAAAATAATAGCAGAAGGCAAAATGATATTTGGCAATGACAAGAAATAATATATTATATGAGTTTCATATCCATTTCTATGTACATATCTATATCTTGTATATGCCTTGTCTTAATAAGCTACAGCTCTTTTTTCGACAACGGTTTCAAATAATTCTTCTTCAGAGTTCTCTCATCATTAAAGAAAAATGCTTCAGATTTAGATAATTGATGATTTTCCATTTTTAGTTCAGTAAGCTTTAATGTACAAATCAGATCAGCTACCTGAAATAATCTATAGTCTGCTGGCATAACCTTACGAAATTCTACATTCTCTAATAAAGCATTAAAAACTGATGAAAGAATACGGGTTACTTCCACTTGACCATTATCATAGTATACTTTGACAACATCATAACCACAAAAGAACTGATAATTATCTCTAATGAACGCAGCAAGCTGCTTGCTAAGCTTACCTGTTGCCTCAACAGAATCAACAATATGTTTCTTTTCAATATAAATCGATTTAAAATTAACATCCAGATGTCTTATAAAAGTCATCATTTTCATTAAGATCTTTTGTCTATCTTTTAACTCATATCCGCGATACTCTTCTTCCGATCTAATTACAGGACCGGCATGCACACAATGCTTTGGCCATCCAATGTTGGTTAATTCATTTTCCAATGCTTGCAAATCATTATCTATGTCTGCAGACTGATCATGCAATACCATTGATATTATATAAAAAGGTGCATGGTAATCATATTCACCAAAATCACCTGATTCATCTACAAAAATGCTTAACTCCTTCATTAATCCTCCATGTAACAAAAAAGGCGGGTGTCTTACCCGCCGTTTGGTGGACCCGGGTCTTTCGACCAGCCCAAATATTAAATGCGTTTCCACGCAACAGATTCATATCTGTATTATTATATTATGCAATAATTGCAAAATTTTCAACTAAAATCTGCATATTAAAGGTAAGTTTACCTTACTTTTTTATTTTCAAAATAACTAAAACTATAATAATTACAAGAATTATCCAAAAAATAAGAACATACAGATAAGTTACCGGATATTGACTTGGAATAATTTGTGTTTCTAAGACTATGGCTTATATGCATGAACACCCTCTTAACGATTCAGATAATCCAGTTCCTCCTGAAGAAAAAGAAAAAATAATAACAGAAGGCAAAATGATATTTGGCAATGACAAAAAATAACAACTTTCTTTTGCTTACGCTAGATGAATTATGGTAAGCTGACACCTTTGTGAGCCTCTATGTTCACCGCTCTCCGTCGTGGCTCGCACTTCATGGGCGAAAGCATTTTATGAGTATGCGTCGTAAAAGTATTCTCTCTGTATATATTCAATATTGTAATTCACAAAAAAGGCAATATATCTTCATATGATAATCTTTCTCGTTCAAAGCAGGTATATCGCTTTCATCAGATGATGATTTATAAAAAGTGTCAAATTTTGTCACTTTTTCGCTCCCAAAAATCGCGCGCGTCACTCGTAAACTTCGTGCCGCGCGTTTATCTACGTTATTCTTTTTTATTCTTATATTTTCCAATATTGTTTAGCTTATCTATATCCGCCAAAGATATCATATTGAATTGAAAAATCTACCTTTCCCATATATTTTCCATTGATATTATCAAATGATACATATGGATTTACCCAGTATCTTGAATCCAAAGAATTACCTCTATTATCCCCTAATACAAAGAACGACTCGTCTGGTACTATGAATATCTTGGAACTATTTGTATCCTGCTCACTTATACAATAATTCGTTTCATCAATATACTGCCCATTTATTACTACTTTTCCATCTTTAAATTCAATCTTATCGCCAGGCAAACCTACTACTCTCTTTGATATATGCTTTCCTAGTTCTTCGGAATCAAAATCAATGATATCTCCTCGCTGAATGTCTGATACTTCTTTATAAGCCATCTGATTATAAAAACATGTATCTCCAACATTGAGGGTTGGTTCCATACTAGACGATTGAACTACTCCTATCGTAACTATAAAGTTAAAGAAGCTAAAAATAACTACTACAGGCATCACAAAAGTTATCAATTCTTTAAATAAGTATTTCTTTTCATTACCTATCTTACTTTTTATATATATATCCCTAAAGTAAATAATAATAAGAAAAATAGCACATATGATTACTGCTATTTTTATCCACGGGATATCAGTTTCTTCGTGAGGTTGATAATAGATGGTTGATATATATTCCTTGCTATTATCATAATAATCACTCGCTATAATGCGAACAACATTAAGGCCTTCGTTAAGACAGTAATCATACTTGAATGACAAATCTTTATCAATTTGTACCGGTATACCTTCAATTGTCACGCAATTACAATTTTCAATTCTACCTTCGTATGTGATTACATCATTCTCTGTTATTATTTCAGCATATTCTTTTTCAAAATCTATACTTGGAAAGGATTCAACATCTTTAATAGACAGTAGTACTATCATCGTACACATTCCTAAACCAATTAGTGTTTTTTTCCATCCGATTTTCAATTTCATTCCCTTACTTCTCTACCTGCCCCAATAAATAGGAAAGTGTTGTATTATAAAACTTAGTCATCGCTATCACCCTCGATATATTGGGCTTTTGTCTCCCTTTCTCGTATGTGCTTAGTTTTATGGAACTCATTTTTTCACAATATTTATATTGCCTCATTCTAGTTGCAACATCTTCTTGTGTATAACCTAATGACTTTCGAATATTACGCAATCTTTCTGAAAAAACATCTGACGCCACAATATGATTAGATTCCACCTTAAAATCATCATCAGATATGCCAATGAGATAATCGCATGAAACTCCAAAACAATCCGATATAGCCTTTAATTTATCTATATCTGGAGTTTTTCGACCAGTTTCTAATGCTGAAAGATAAATTTCGGAAATATCTATCTGCTCATTTTTTAATAATGTTCCTGCCAATTCTACTTGCGAGTATCCATTCTTAATTCTTAACGCTTGTAACCTCTCCGCAAACGGGAAAGAAAATTCTTTGATTATGTTACTATTTGCTTGGTTTATCGCTTCCTCGTGAGTCAAACCTTTAGCAAGCCCACGCAAATAGCTTAACTTAGAGATTCCATAATATTCACACATAGATGCTATATCTTCATCCTCCGTGACAGAACGCAAATGAATTCTCTTTATATTTTCGTCACCACTGATACGTATCAGTTTGTTCCGCATATGTTCTTCGATGTATTCACCTATATTTTCATAGTACATCCTCCTAATCAACTGATTAGCTTCCACTAGATCCTCCGTAGTTAATACCGAACGGCCTAATATATTCTTCTCGATTATGTTTTTCGCTATAACTGTTAATTTGTCATCATCGAACTTCTGTTGATATGCTTCAACAAGTTCTGTTTTGACTTGACCAATTCCTAGCCCTTTTAGCCTAATTCTTTCATTTTTCATGCCTTTTCCTCCATAATCATATAGCATCGCCGTAATCTACATC
>DCIU01000143.1:0-352 GCA_002317245.1 Lachnospiraceae bacterium UBA1718 | reverse complement strand
TGGTATACAGGAACCATTCCTACATAGAAATCATCTATTCCATCATTATCTGTATCAATATATTTAGGATAAGAATACCAGTATTCATTTTTTATATTCTGATATCGGATATTGTAAGTAGTGCTATCCCAGTACTGATATGAATAGTCCTTTACAATGTTATCGTACTGAGAAGTTGTTACTACTCTGCTTCGTACATCTGTCGCTCCATACCATTCATCTGCTCTGTACTTATTAAGAACTTCTTCATCAACAGGAATACCTTCACCAAGGTCATACTTGTCTGAGAAATTGCCCTCGGCATAATATGGATTCTTGTAATTGTTTGTTGTTGATGGTACTCCGTGGTCGT
>DCIU01000084.1:20338-23302 GCA_002317245.1 Lachnospiraceae bacterium UBA1718 | reverse complement strand
TCCAGGGATACCGAACTGCTCATACATAGCGATCTGTGGCTTAACAGCTGGAACCAGATCGCTATGTATGAGCAGTTCGGTATCCCTGGACTTGTGGCCTATGATAAGACAGTTAAGTACTGTAAGGAGAAGGGCCTTGTAGTAATTGGCGATATTAAGAGAGGTGACATTGGTTCCACATCTACAGCCTATGCAATTGGTCATCTGGGTAGCGTGAAGATCGGTAACACAGTCTGCCGCGCTTTTGACGAGGACTTCGCTACAGTTAATCCATATCTTGGTTCTGATGGCGTGAAGCCATTCATCGATGTCTGCAAGGAGGAGAATAAGGGATTATTCATTCTTGTTAAGACATCTAACCCAAGCAGCGGCGAGTTCCAGGATCAGTTAATCGGTGATAAGACCCTCTACCGCTTAGTTGGCGAGAAGGTTGCTGAGTGGGGAGAGAGCCACATGGGCAATGACTACAGCTATATCGGAGCAGTAGTTGGAGCTACATATCCTGAGATTGGTAAGATTATGAGAGAGGTTATGCCTAAGAGCTATATCCTTGTACCAGGCTATGGCGCACAGGGTGGTAAGGGCAAGGACCTTGCACACTTCTTCAACAAGGACGGTCTTGGCGCAATCGTTAATTCTTCAAGAGGAATTATCGGAGCATACCAGCAGGAACAGTACGCAAAGTTTGGCGAGGCAGCTTATGTAGACGCAGCAAGAGCAGCAGTAATTGACATGAGAGAGGATATTGCTTCAGCACTCTAAGAGGCAAGACTAACATACAACAGAGAGGTAAGAATATGAGCAGCTATAAGCAGGAATTTATACAGTTTATGATTGAGAGCGATGTACTTAAGTTCGGTGATTTCACCCTTAAGAGCGGAAGAAAGTCACCATTCTTCATGAATGCAGGTGCATACGTTACAGGTTCGCAGTTAATGAAGCTTGGCGAGTACTACGCACAGGCCATTCACGAGGCATACGGAGATGACTTCGATGTACTCTTCGGACCAGCATATAAGGGTATTCCACTTAGCGTTGCAACAACAATTGCCTTCAGCAAGCTCTACGGCAAGGAGATTCGTTACTGCTCTAACCGTAAGGAGGAGAAGGACCACGGTGATGCAGGAATCCTTCTTGGCAGCAAGATTAAGGACGGCGACAGGGTAGTAATCATCGAGGACGTTACAACCTCTGGTAAGTCCATGGAAGAGACAGTACCAATCGTTAAGGCCCAGGGCGATGTCAAGATTCTTGGCCTTATGGTATCCCTCAATCGTATGGAGAGAGGTAAGGGCGAGAAGAGCGCTCTTGAGGAGATCAAGGATCTCTACGGCTTCGAGACTAATGCCATCGTATCAATGGCAGACGTAGTAGAGACTCTCTACAATAAGGAAGTTAACGGTAAGGTGCTTATCGATGATGAGCTGAAGGCCAGAATCGATGCATATTATGAGGAGTATGGCGCTAAGTAATTAGCTTAAGGTATGGCACGTAAGTATATATTCACAGACAAGAAGCATTCATATAATGGACTGATGTCGACCTCTCTTGGACTGATTGATGTAATCACTCTAATCTACACAATCTACTCCACTTATTTAAATGGCGGCCAGGCACCAGCCAGATACGCAGCCACAGTAGTACTTGTGCTGGTATTCGCGGCAGTGGGTATTATCCTTGGCCTTCTTGGCAAGACTGAATCCGACAGATTCCACTTCTTCGCTTACGTGGGATTGGTGCTTAATATACTAGCCCTGATTATGGTCAGCGGCATCTTATATGCAGGAGCGTACATGATATGATCGAACGCTATGAACTGGCTAAGGGCCGTATAGAAGAGATAACTACAGAGCAGACGGTTAATGAGACCTACAGGGACTACTTTGCTAAGGTTGCCGCCTTCGCTCTTAAGATAATTAATACTGCAGACTGGATTAATTCTGGCCTGGGAAAAGATGCTGCAACTGAGGTTAAGAAGAATACCTTATCTGACCTCTACGATGAGCTGGCTAATCATTATGATACAAGCTACCTCAATCCCAGAGTAGCGGTTAAGGAATTAGGAGATATGGGACAGGTGCTCTCAGCAATCTATGCTGAGTTAATTAGCACAATAGTCTATGCCTATGAGAGCAATCTGGAGGCCATACTTGTAAGGCTTGAGCTTTTCTTAGAGGTATACAGTGAGTTCTCCTTTGCAGAGGCTGATGGTGAGACTCCTTCCAGGGATGCAGTTATTGGAATTCTTAAGGCCTTCGCCTATGATTACCTTGGCAGCGACATGGAGGCAGCAGTTTGCGACCTCTTACTTACTGATAATGGAGTGGCCGGCAGAATAATAACAAGCGCTGACCTTAATAATACCGATTATCTCTATGATTACGGTGAATATATAACTGATAATGAGGTTAAGACAGCCAGCTATCTGGCTAAGGTGTCTGACGAGGTCATAGACAGAATGGCCCGCACTTTTACCGAAGGATACAGAATAGGATTCGTAGCCGGCGGCAAGGACCTGTCCATTAAGGAGACTGTGGAGATTAGATATCCTATAGGCTTCGAGAGAGTGGTCAGACGTGCCATGGAGATATTCCATGAACTGGGACTGAATACTTCATTCAGGCGGGCAACCCCATCCTTCATAAGGGGCAGACGATTAGATAAGATTGGATACTTCGGTGGCATCGCAAACAAGCAGTTCGAATGCGACCATGAATATGACAAGGTCCTCTACTTCGACAAGAAGTATATGGAGCGTAAGTTAGAGGCCTATCACAATGCATTAGAGAAGGTTAAGACTGAGGCAGGCAAGTTCGGTGGACCAGCCGTAATAGAGTGCTTCGGCGAGGAACCCTTCGCTCCTGTAAGTGGCAGTGAGATACTTAAGCCTGACAGTGACACTCAGAAGCTAATTACTGAGTACAATGTAAGGGCTGCCAATCTCATGAACCAGTACGTGAAGGG
>DCIU01000084.1:19287-20246 GCA_002317245.1 Lachnospiraceae bacterium UBA1718 | reverse complement strand
ATAAGAATTAATACTCTCGATTATGAGCTCTATCAGAATATTCAGCAGAAGATTATCGATACACTTGATAAGTGTAAAATGGCACGTATCGAAGGTACTAATGGTAACGAGACTGACCTGACGGTGATGTTCTACGACCTTAAGGATCCAGATAAGGAGACGATTTTCGAGAATTGTGTGGCGGATGTGAATATTCCTGTTGGTGAGGTATTTACATCGCCTAAGCTAGAGGGTACTATGGGAGTGTTGCATGTTAAGGATGTATATCTTAACGGGCTTCCATATAAGAATCTGAAGTTAAGACTTACAGACGGAATGATTGCAGATTATTCCTGCGATAACTATGACAGCGATAAGGACAATCAGGACTTCATCAGAGAGCATCTGCTCTTCCAGCATGAGTCACTTCCTATCGGAGAGTTCGCTATAGGAACCAATACCACTGCTTATGTGATGAGCAGGAAGTATGGCTTGGAGAGCATAATGCCAATTCTCATTGCTGAGAAGACGGGGCCGCATTTCGCAATGGGCGATACCTGTTATTCTCACGAGGAGGATTCGATAAGCTATAACCCTGATGGCAAGGCTATCGTGGCAAGAGAGAACAGTGTATCGGCTCTCAGGAATACAGATCCCCTTAAGGCATACTTCGGATGTCATACAGATATTACTATTCCATATGATGAACTTGGCAGACTCTATGCCGTGGCAGAAGATGGAAGTGAATACGATATTATAAGGGACGGAAGATTCGTATTAGAGGGAACAGAGGCTCTGAATGAGCCATTAGATAAAAAAGAGGAGTAAATTATGGCACAGGTAGGAATTGTAATGGGTAGTGATTCGGATATGCCAGTCATGTCCAAGGCAGCAGATATCTTAGACCAGCTTGGAATCAGCTATGAGATGAATATTATATCTGCACACAGAGAGCCTGAGGAATTCTTCGAGTACGCTAA
>DCIU01000084.1:18521-19185 GCA_002317245.1 Lachnospiraceae bacterium UBA1718 | reverse complement strand
CCAATGCCAGTTATTGGTATACCAATGGGTGGTGGAGCATTAGGCGGAACTGATGCACTGTATTCAATTCTTCAGATGCCACCAGGAATCCCTGTAGCAACTGTAGCTATTAATGGTGGTGCCAATGCGGGATTACTTGCAGCAAGAATTCTTGCTACTTCTGATGATGCTGTATTAGCTAAGCTTAAGGAATATAAGGCATCCCTTAAGGATCAGGTAGTAGCTAAGGATAAGAAGTTACAGGAAGTTGGATATAAGAATTACACTAAATAAATCATTTTTTGAGGAGGCAGAAGATGGCGTTAGATTATAAGACAGCCGGTGTTGATATTGAAGCAGGCTACAAGTCAGTAGAACTGATGAAGGAATATGTTAAGGGTACTATGAGAGAGGAAGTACTTGGAGGACTTGGAGGTTTCTCGGGTGCATTCTCACTTAAGAAGATTAAGGATATGGATGATCCAGTTCTTCTCTCTGGTACTGATGGATGTGGTACTAAGGTTAAGCTTGCTATTATTATGGACAAGCATGACACAATCGGTATCGATGCAGTTGCAATGTGTGTAAACGACGTTGCATGTGCTGGTGGAGAGCCATTATTCTTCCTTGATTACATTGCATGTGGTAAGAACTATCCTGAGAAGATTGCAGCTATCGTTAAGGG
>DCIU01000084.1:17682-18418 GCA_002317245.1 Lachnospiraceae bacterium UBA1718 | reverse complement strand
GAGGAAGATTATGACCTTGCAGGCTTCACAGTAGGCGTTGTTGACCGTAAGGATATGATTACTGGTGAGAACATTAAGGCAGGAGACACACTTGTAGGTATTGCTTCAAGTGGTGTTCACAGCAATGGTTTCTCTCTTGTACGTAAGGTATTCGAGATGACTAAGGAGAGCCTTGATACATATTATGATGAGCTTGGACAGACACTTGGTGAGGCATTACTTGCTCCAACAAGAATCTATGTTAAGGCTCTTAAGGAGATTAAGAAGGCAGGAGTTACAGTTAAGGGCTGCAGCCACATCACTGGTGGTGGCTTCTATGAGAATATTCCAAGAATGCTTCCAGATGGAGTGAGTGTACGCGTACAGAAGGACAGCTACCCAATTCCACCAATCTTTGGTCTCTTACAGAAGACTGGCGCTATTGAAGAGAAGATGATGTACAACACCTATAACATGGGTCTTGGTATGGTACTTGCAGTTGATCCTGCAGATGTGGATAAGACTGTTGCAGCAATTGAGGCAGCAGGCGAGAAGGCATTCGTTGTAGGCGAGGTTATCTCAGGAGATAAGGAAGTAGAGCTGGTATAATGAATATAGTAGTGTGTGTATCAGGCGGTGGTACTAATCTTCAGGCAATAATAGATGGAATTGCAGATGGAATAATCACTAATACCAAGATTATTGGTGTTATCAGTAATAATGCAGGTGCATTCGCGCTTACCCGTGCTGAGAATGC
>DCIU01000084.1:13166-17535 GCA_002317245.1 Lachnospiraceae bacterium UBA1718 | reverse complement strand
GAAGCTATGGTTAAGGCTTATAAGAATCGTATTGTTAACATACATCCTTCCCTTATTCCTTCCTTCTGTGGAACAGGATACTACGGGCTTAAGGTTCATGAAGGAGCACTAGAGAGAGGCGTCAAGGTGACAGGAGCAACTGTTCACTTCGTTGACGAGGGTACAGACACAGGCCCGATTATTCTGCAGAAGAGCGTTAATGTTGAGGAGGGTGATACACCTGCCATTCTTCAGCGACGTGTTATGGAGAGAGCAGAATGGGTTATTCTTCCTAAGGCAATTGACCTTATAGCTAACGGAAGAGTTACAGTAGTAGACGGAAGAGTTAAGATAGATAAATAATTGGAGGATTGGATAATGAAGGTTCTGGTTGTAGGCGGCGGTGGCCGTGAGCATGCAATATGTACATGTGTAGCTAAGAGTAAGAAGGTTACCAAGTTATACTGTGCACCAGGTAATGCAGGAATTGCATCCCTTGCAGAATGTGTTGGTATAGGAGCTATGGAGTTCGATAAGTTAGTCGAATTCGCTAAGGATAAGGCAATTGACTTCTGTATCGTTGGTATGGACGATCCTCTTGTTGGCGGTCTTGTAGACCGTATGGAAGAGATTGGAGTAAGAACCTTCGGACCAAGGAAGAATGCAGCAATCCTTGAGGGCAGCAAGGCATTCTCCAAGGATCTCATGAAGAAGTACAATATCCCAACAGCAGCATATGAGAACTTCGATTCTTATGAAGAAGCTGTTGAATATATTAAGAAGGGTACCTTCCCAGTAGTACTTAAGGCTGACGGCCTTGCACTTGGTAAGGGCGTACTGATCTGCAATAACTTAGAGGAGGCCCTTGAGGGTGCCAAGGAGATTATGCAGGATCAGAAGTTCGGTTCTGCCGGCAACAGAATGGTTGTTGAGGAGTTCATGACAGGTAGAGAGGTATCAGTTCTCTCCTTCGTTGATGGCAAGACAATCAGAATCATGACTTCAGCTCAGGATCATAAGAGAGCAGGAGATGGTGATACAGGTCTTAATACAGGTGGTATGGGAACCTTCTCACCAAGCCCATTCTATACAGAAGAGGTTGATGAGTTCTGTAAGAAGTATATCTACCAGGCAACAGTTGATGCCATGGCAGCAGAAGGCAGAGAGTTCAAGGGTATTATCTTCTTCGGACTTATGCTTACACCTAATGGACCAAGAGTACTTGAGTACAATGCAAGATTCGGTGATCCAGAGGCCCAGGTAGTGCTTCCAAGAATGAAAAATGATATCATTGAGGTAATGGAAGCCTGTGTAGACGGCAGACTTGATGAGATAAAGCTTGAGTTCGAGGATAATGCCGCTGTATGTGTAGTACTTGCATCAGACGGATACCCTGTAGCTTATGAGAAGGGCAAGCTTATCAGTGGACTTGACAAGTTCGATACAGTTGATGGATACTATTGTTTCCATGCTGGAACCAAGCTTACAGACGAAGGCATTGTTACTAATGGTGGCCGTGTCTTAGGTATCACAGCTAAGGGAGCTACCCTTAAGGAGGCAAGAGCTAATGCTTATGCAGCAACAGAATGGGTAGAATTTGCAAATAAATATATGCGTCATGATATCGGAAATGCTATTTTAGATGTATAATAATATGTTAGAGAATAAGCGTACGCTTTATATATGTAGGTAATATCAGGAGGAGAAGATGAAAAAGAATTTAAGATTATTATTAACTGGCATCGCAGTTGCGGCTGGCGTATTTGTACTTACTGCTACAAGCGCTTTGGCAGCTACAACTAAGGTTACAGCTGATGAGTGTCGTGTACGTAAGTCAGCAAGTACATCAGCAGAGGTAGCCTTCACTGTTAAGCAGGGAACAGAGCTTGAGGTTCTTAGCAAGACAGAGCCAGGTGATGGATATACATGGTATGAGGTTAAAAATGGCGGCGACACAGGTTTCATCAGATCAGACCTTGTTGAGAAGCCATCTGGTGATGATACATCAGCTGATCCAGCAGCAGCTACAAGCGAGGGCTCAGCAGGTGACGAGGCTTCACCATCAGATTCAACCAGTGCTTCACAGGCACTTGCAGCAGTTGTAACAGCTGAGAGCGTAACAGTTCGTTCAGGTGCTTCTACATCTACATCTAAGGTAGGAAGTGCTAAGTCAGGCCAGGAGTTAAGTATCTCTGGTGAGGCTATGGACGCAGACGGATATACATGGTACCAGGTAAGCTTTGTAGCTGATGATAAGGCAGTTGAGGGATATATCAGATCCGACTTCCTTGAGGTTACACAGTACGTGGAGCCAGAGGTAGAGGAGCCAGTAGAGGAGGAGCCAGTAGAAGAGGCAGCTCCAGCTCCTACAGTTAACAATGATTATGAAGTAGTATACGAAGCTAATAGTGAAGGCGAGGAGGAGTGGTTCCTCTATGATCATATCAAGGGCACTAAGCAGAGTATCAACAATATCTACGCTGTAATGCAGCAGAGCCAGCAGTATGCAGATGAGGATAACAGCCAGATTAGTACTCTTAAGATTGTTATCATCGTTATGGCAGTATTACTTATTGGCCTTATCGTTGCAGTAGTAATCCTTCTTCTTAAGTTAAGAGATACTTATGAGGATTACACAGAGATGGACGAGACTGACTATGACGGCGACTATGAGGAAGAGTCATACGAAGAGGAAGAAGAGGAAGAAGAGGAAGAAGAGTACGTTAAGCCTAAGCGTCGTATCGGCTTCGGTGGTAAGAAGGCAAAGAAGAGCAAGAGAAACTATGACTTCGATGACGATGATGAAGACGATGATGATGAGGACGAGTATGTAAGACCTACCCGTCGTGCACTTCGTGAAGAGGCTGACACTAATAACACATGGTCAACAAATGGTATGTTAGATATCGATGATGACATGGAATTCGAATTCCTTGATATTGATAACTAATACATTGTAATTAATCTATATTAGTAGTGTGAACGAGGTCATAACTGACCTCGTTTTCCTATAATCGAGAGGAAATATGAGACTGGAATTCACAGATAAGGCCAAGACTGCACTTCATCTTGCAGCCATTTCGGCCAAGAAGATGCATCAGAGCTATATAGGAACCGAGCATATACTGCTTGGCTTACTTAAGGAGAATACAGGTGTAGCAGCCAATGTCCTCCAGGACAATGGTGCAACAGCTAGTAAAATAGAAGAGCTAATTAAGGACTATGTCGCTCCGGATGGTGATACTGCCATTCAGGAGAGAGATGGTTATTCTCCACGTGCCATGAGAGTACTGGAGGAGAGCGAAGAGGAGGCATACAGATTCCAGAGCAATACTATTGGAACTGAGCACATTCTTCTTGCAATCCTTAAGGAGGGTGAGAATGTAGCTGCCAGAATCCTTAACACATTAGGTATCAGCTTGCAGAAGCTCTACATTGACGTGGTGGTAGCCATGGGTGAGGATATGGCTGAATTTGCTGAGGAGATTAAGTCCAACTCTTCCAGGAAGAAGCCTGGCCATTCCATGCTTGCCCAGTACAGCCGTGACCTTACAAGACTTGCCAAGGAGGGTAAGCTTGATCCTGTTGTAGGCAGAGATACTGAGATTAGAAGAGTAATCCAGATACTTAGCCGAAGGACTAAGAATAATCCTTGTCTCGTAGGTGAGCCTGGCGTAGGTAAGACTGCAATAGTTGAGGGCCTTGCCCAGAGAATAGTTAATGGCGATGTACCAGATACTGTTAAGGGTAAGAGGGTACTTACCTTAGACCTATCAGGCATGGTAGCTGGAAGTAAGTACCGTGGTGAATTCGAAGAGAGAATTAAGAAGGTAATCAAGGAAGTAATTGAGGATGGAGATGTGCTCCTCTTCCTTGATGAGTTACATACACTTATTGGTGCAGGCGGTGCAGAGGGAGCTATTGATGCTTCTAATATTCTCAAGCCATCATTAGCCCGTGGTGAGATTCAGTTAATTGGTGCCACAACCATTACTGAGTACCGTAAGTATATCGAGAAGGATGCTGCCCTGGAGAGAAGATTCCAGCCTGTTACGGTGGAGGAGCCTACTGAGGAAGAAGCCATTAGAATCCTTAAGGGCATTGTGGGCAAGTATGAGGAGCATCACGGAGTCACAATATTAGGTTCTGCCATTGAGGCAGCAGTAAGACTGTCTTCAAGATATATTAATGACAGAAATCTTCCAGATAAGGCCATTGACCTTATTGATGAAGCTTCAAGTGCTGTTAAGCTTGAGGTAAGTGGCAATGCCATGAAGATAAGAGAGCTTGAGGAAGAGATACATAAGATTGATCTGATGATCGAGCAGTCTATTAAGCTTGATGCCTTCGCACAGGCAGGTGAGCTTAAGAGAAAAGAAGATGGAATGAT
>DCIU01000084.1:0-12941 GCA_002317245.1 Lachnospiraceae bacterium UBA1718 | reverse complement strand
AAGAGACCAATCGGATCATTTTTGTTCTTAGGACCAACTGGTGTTGGTAAGACAGAGCTTAGCAAGGCCTTAGCTGAGGCTATGTTCGGCTCAGAGGAAGCAATTATAAGAGTGGATATGTCGGAGTACATGGAAGGCCATGCCGTATCCAAGATGATTGGTTCGCCTCCGGGATATGTAGGATTCGATGATGGTGGCCAGCTGTCTGAAAAGGTAAGGCGTAATCCATATAGTGTTGTCCTCTTCGATGAGATAGAGAAGGCTCATCCTGATGTATTCAATATCCTGCTTCAGGTGCTGGATGATGGACATATCACAGATGCCAAGGGACGTAAGGTAAGCTTCAAGAATACTATTATTATCATGACTTCCAATGCAGGAGCCATGAGGATAGTAGAGCCTAAGAACCTTGGATTCGGTGCAACAAGTTCTGAGGCCAGGGACTATGAGAAGATGAAGTCTGCTGTTATGGAAGAGGTTAAGAGAATGTTCAAGCCTGAGTTCCTTAATCGTATTGATGAGACTATGGTATTCCATATGCTCACCAAGGAGGATATGAAGGCAGTTGTTACACTTCTTGCCGGCACTCTTAGCAAGAGATGTGAGGCACAGATGGATATTAAGCTTAGCTTAAGTGCCCCTGCCAAGACATATCTTGTAGACAAATTCTCTGACCTTAAGATGGGTGCCAGACCTCTTAAGCGTGCCATCCAGACCCAGGTGGAGGATGCCCTTGCAGAGGAGATTCTTAAGAAGAATATCAAGCCTGGCGATCGTGTAACAGTAGGCGTAACTGACGGCAAAATATCTTTTAAAGTTAAATAAAATAAGTTATACTATTTACAGACAAACAGTTGGCACTACCATACATACGGTGCATCTTAGGAGGATAATGCAATGGCAGTTGAACAGTTGCTTCGCACAGAGCAGAATGGAAGCTTAAGCTTCGGTAATCACATTCTTGCTGAGAAGGCTAAGTTAGAGGATTATAAGTACAATGGTGATCTGATGAAGGTTAAGACCTACAAGGCCATGACCAAGTTAGAGAAGAACGGATTATTCGCATACGAATCCGTACCAGGTACAAGCGTATATAACTTTATAGAGACAGAGAAGGGTGTAGACTTCGAGGTTGAAGGTGCTGAGGATGCTCAGATTACTGTAGGACTTGAGGAGGATGCACAGTACGAGGTAATAGTTAACGGTAGCAGCGCAGGCGTTATGGCTACTAACATGGGTGGTAAGGTTAGCTTCAATGTAGAGCTTGGAGCAGCACCAGCAACTATTAGCATTAAGAAGGCATAATCTTAAGAGGACTCAGTGTTAACCGGGTCCTCTTTTTGAATGTAAGGAGAATTATGGCTAAGGCTAAGATGAAGACAGCGTTCTTCTGTAATGAGTGTGGCTACGATGCGGCCAAGTGGTTCGGCCAGTGTCCAGTCTGCAAGGCAGTAGGAACAGCAGTCGAGGAGAAGATTGATTCCAGAGCAGTTGCCCCTGCGGCAGCAGCAAGGCAGACTGGCAGTGACAATAAGCCGGTTACCTTCGGCGAGATCTCTCTTAATGAGGAAGACAGAATTAAGATTGGCATCGAAGAGCTTGACAGGGTTATGGGCGGCGGTATTGTGCCCGGCTCCCTGACTCTTGTAGGTGGTGACCCGGGAATAGGTAAGTCGACGCTGCTTTTGCAGGTATGCAAGAAGCTGGGCGATAAGGGGCACAGTGTCCTCTATGTGTCAGGTGAGGAGAGCCTGCGACAGATTAAGCTACGAGCAGTCAGAATCGGCGATATATCTGATTCGGTGAAGCTCTTGTGTGAGACCTGCCTTGAGAATATAAGTGATATTGTAAAAGTGAATGCGCCTGAGGTTATGATAGTGGATTCCATACAGACCATGTACAGTCAGTATCTGGACGCGACCCCTGGAAGCGTATCGCAGGTAAGGGAGGCGACCAGTATCCTGATGCGCATTGCCAAGGAGCAGGGCATATCGGTATTCATCGTTGGACATGTGACTAAAGAAGGTACTGTGGCTGGACCGCGAGTGCTGGAGCATATGGTGGATACAGTGCTCTACTTCGAGGGTGACAGGCATGCGTCCTACAGAATCCTAAGGGGGGTTAAGAACAGGTTCGGCTCTACCAATGAGATAGGCGTATTCGAGATGAAGTCTGAGGGACTTACAGAAGTACCCAACCCATCAGAATATATGCTTAATGGAAGACCGGAGGGGGCCAGCGGGTCAATTGTATCCTGCACCATTGAGGGCACCAGACCAATTCTGCTTGAGATTCAGGCCCTTGTATCAAGGACCAACTTCGGATTTCCAAGGAGACAGAGCGCAGGAAGCGACACCAACAGGCTTAATCTCCTGATGGCAGTGCTTGAGAAGAGAATGGAGCTTCAGATAGGAGATTATGATTCCTATATTAATATTGCCGGTGGAATGAAGATTACGGAGCCGGCGGTGGATCTGGCAATAGTCCTTGCTATTGTATCCAGCTTCAGGAATAAGCCGATTGATGAGAAGGTGGCGGCCTTCGGAGAGATAGGATTATCTGGTGAGGTAAGAGCGGTTAATGCAGCGGCAAGCAGGGTTATGGAGGCTAAGAAACTTGGATTCACCAGGGCCATTGTTCCTTACGGTAATCTAAGCGGACTTAAGGAAACTGAGGGCATTGAAATTGTTGGCGTTAAATCAATTGCAGATGCAATTGATAAAATATTCTAACAATTGTATAATGGGAAAAGGGTGTGACTTTAGTCACAGAATAATAATAAATGGGGGATGATCGTAATGAATGAACATCAGTATCGTAGAGCGACAAGGGCTATTTTTCCAGTAGAGCTGTTTTTGATTGTTGCATTACTTGCATTTAATGTGGCAGTTTTGCTCGCTGGCGGTGGAACCGGTGCAATTGTTGGTATTGCACTCTGTGCAGTTGGATTAATCACAGCTAATATTGGAAGATTCAGATTCCCTGACAAGTACCTTGGTGGAATGATAATAATGATAGGTGCGGCTGTGGCTTACATTGGAATATGTATTGGCGCGAGACAGATAGTATTATTTGTGTCAGCCCTTCCAATGTTAATGGGTTCTATCATATATCTTAGGAAGAGACTTACTATCTTAGGCGGACTTATTAGTATTATTGGTACAATCGTTCTCTGCTGCAGACTCTGCAATGACGGAACAATAGCTAATGAAGTTGCATTTATCTGTACAGTACTTATGATATTCGGCGTTATAGTAGCAGTTATGGTTATTAATACATTAACTGATATTAATACAGAGAGCGCTGCAACTATTCAGGAAGCTGCTGATAAGGCTAAGACAACAGCAGACGGAGTTATCGCTATTGCCGCAGACATTACTGCTCATCTTGATGATTCTACAATTGCTATGGAGAAGCTTAGCGGTACAATCTCTACTAATGAGAGCGTTATGAATGATATCGCAAGCAGTACTGAGACAACAGCTGAAGCTATTCAGGAGCAGGCTGTTATGTGTTCAGAGATTAATGAGAGCTCTGACGGAGCTAAGGAGCAGATGAACCTTATGCTTGCTACATCTGATGAGACTCATGCAAGAGTCGCAGAGGGTATGGAGCTTATTAATAACCTTGGATCACAGGCCGTTATCGTTAAGCAGGCTAGTGAGGCAACAGTAGCAAGTACTGAGAAGCTTACTAAGAGAGTTGATGACGTTAAGGAGATTATCAATGTTATCTCTGGTATTTCATCACAGACTAACCTCTTAGCACTTAATGCTTCTATCGAGGCTGCAAGAGCTGGTGAGGCTGGTAAGGGCTTCGCAGTCGTTGCTGATGAGATCCGTGGTCTTTCAGAGCAGACACAGTCAGCTACTAACAAGATTGCAGACATCATTAACGAGCTTAATGAGGATGCTAAGCAGGCTGGCAGTAGTGTTGAGAATACAACAGCTTCCCTTGAAGTACAGAATAATCTTATCGAGAGCTCAAGAGCTAAATTCGATGAGATTAATGAAGATGTTAACAGCCTTATTGAAGAGATTAAGGAAACAGAGAGCAAGGTTAACGATATCATTAATAATACAGGAGTTATCTCCGACAATATCGCTCACCTCTCAGCAACAAGTGAAGAGGTTGCTGCTGGTTCTACTAATGGACTTGAGACAGCTAGCGAGGCTACAGTATGCATGAATGATCTTCAGCAGATTATGGATAATATCAATGCATTAGCTGCAGACCTTAAGAAGGTACTTGGCTAGGAAGGCGCTTGGCTGAGGAACTTAATAAAAAACACTTGCCTTATTTGAAGGCTTTTGTTATAATCATTTTCGTTGGTGTAACGCCAACGGATTAGGGGATTGGTCAAATGGTATGATAGGGGTCTCCAAAACCTTTGGTGGGAGTTCGATTCTCTCATCCCCTGCTAAAAATTCAAGTTGGAAAAACAGTGGAAAACAGCGTATATACGCTGTTTTTTCTGTTTTTTACAGTCAATACAAGCTACCGCCCTCTTGGTGGTATTTCCCATTTAGCGTTAATAAAAGTTGAGTATTTTTATCTAAACCTGTGACCAAACCTGTGACCTAATATACCTCAGGTGTCTCTTTTAATTTATTGTCTGGCTTTGGATTTGTAGCCTCATATTTACTATGAAGTAATTGTTTGATTCAACAAATGAGGAGGTACAACATGGATTCAAAGAAATCATTAGAAAAGAAGTTACCTAAATTACCTTATGGGGAAGGTTCTTTTACTCGCGCTAAGGGGAAAATTTATTTCAGAAAAACAATAGTTTTGGATGATGGTTCTAAAAAAGAAATAGGAGTTTTTGGAGATACGGTCAATGCCTGTATAAAAAAGATGAAGGAAAAAGAGACAAAAACTAAGAAGGCTGTTGTAGCACCTAACAAAGAAACCCTTATTAATGCAATGACCTGGTGGCTTGATACATATAAGAAAAATAAAGTTTCTCCGACAAGCTTCAAAAGACTAAAGGATACTGTAAGATGTAGAATTGGCGAAAGTAAATATGCTAATGATAGATATCAGAGTCTTACTTCTGATGACTTGCAGAAATTGATTAATAGCGCTAACAATGGAGAATTCTCACGATCAAGTATTGATAAGATATGAATGTTGGTAGTATAGGAAATACTTACGGAGCATATAATTATACAAATAAAGTTCAGAATAATAGTGGTAAATCTTTTGGTGCTGCAATTGGAAATGTAACAGAGATGCCTAGTCCTAATCTTACTTTGCATATGTCAAAAGAGGGGGATGTCGAGAAGTCAGTTGGAGCTTGGGCTAATCCAAATGCAGGTCGCAGTATTACCCTGTATCAACCTCAGGATTATGATCCCGCAAATCCCGTTTATAAAATGAAGGTGTGGGATATGGATGATAATTTGCTTGAAGAAAGATTTATTGATATTAATAGTATCGATCCAAACAATGCAGATTCCTATGAAATGTATGCTTTGGCTGTGTATGGAGAAAAGAGTGGTAAATGTCCGGATGCAGTTGCAAGGTTTACGATGATGCATGCAAAGCAGGAGATTGAGCAGACTGCACAGCACGGCTTCTATTCTTTGGATACAAGGGAAGATTGGATAGGAATTTTGAATGACATTTTGAAAGAACAGTATGATATGGGATATATGGAAGGATACATGAAGAATAAAGCATATTTGGAATATTTGTCTAACAGATAAAATGAGGAATCGATGAAAGAAGAAATAACTAAGATAACAGAATCGGATGGTCCGACTGCAGTATATATAGCTAGTGATAAGCGGAAAATTTCGCTGAAACATAAGATATATAATTATATCAACCAGATTCATAAGGCTCATATAAGAAAGCATATAAAAGCTAATGAACATAATCTTGATCAAGTGAGTGAATATATAGTGGATGTCTTGGGATATAAAGAGATAGGGCGTGATGATACTATATACAAGCAAGATTATAAAGAAATTCGTTCATCATTTATTATGCAGTACAAACCAGAACTTTTGGGTGAATATGCAGAAATTCCCATTTTAAAAGATCATACTGAAGAAGCATTGAAGGAGCATTGGGAACAATTCAAGCAGCGTGAAAAAGCAGCTGAGGTAGTTCCAGCAGAGAAGTTTGAGATTGACTTACATACATTTGTTAAGGAAAATGGCAATAATGAATCCAGATTTGTTATTGAGAAGCATTATGATTATATCGGTGGCGGTGCATCTGGTAACAAACATAGTGTGAGAAAATTCAACCGAGATTTCAGACGAGTTTATCGATATTATGGTGTCTCACAGTATGACATTGATAATAAATCTGAGAGATTTGAAGAGGTAGTGAAAACACTGGCTATACATAATTAAGAAGCTAATCGAGGCACTACATCAATAGGAGATAATGTAAAATGAACCATATATTAAGAAATTCCAGTATGAAAATTCTATTAGTGTTGTCATTCATTTTTATAGTTTTAGCTGGATGTGGTAAAAGTGAAGAGAATGTATCTTCTACAGAGGAGACAGTAGAGGTTGTTACTTCGGAAAACGATAATAATATGGCAGAGACAAACATAGATGACGAGTGCAATATATTGCCGGAATATGTTTACTATGGTGATGATCCAATTGAAAAGGCTATTACAGAATATTATCTTGCTGATAACTATCACTATGAAATGAAGGCTAGTGTGGCAATTCCAGCATTCTGTATATTTATGACAGAGGTAGACGAAAATAATGCAGATATCGTAAAAGTATATGGCAATTACTGGCTATTTGTTTATGAAAAAGTTGGAACTACGCTTGAAAATATATCAGGAGGCGAAGCACCTGGTGTAATGTATGTAAAGAAAAATGATGACAAGTATGTTGTGGATCACTTTGAACAGGTCAGAGATGGTTCATATTACGCAGACGACATAAAGGCTATATGCAATGGAAATAAAACTTTGGAGGAACAGTTTTTCTCTTCTTCGGATGTGTTGACGACTCCAAGAACATATAACATCAAGAAATATGTTGAAATGTTTGATTTAGATATAGATTCTTATCATGATTATGGGTGGGATAAGGTTATGCTAAGATAATAAAAACGATAGATGTAAATTACAGCAACTATTTACTTGAGTTTGATGAAAGTGACTGTCTGAACAGAATTGTATTGCAGGTTGGTGGAAGTAGAAATGGCTTGTATATGCTTGGAATGAAATTAGATGATATAAAGGAAGTTATTTCTTGTGAGATTGAACTTGATTCAGAAGAGAATGAATATATAGATATATACAATACTACAGAGGCTATTGACGGCACATTCTACTCGTTTGTTTTTGAAGAAAATGATGGTGATTTGATTAGAGTTGAAGAGTCATCAGGTGTAAGATAATAGATATGGAAACATTAGACAATAAAAAGAATAATTCGACTGTTAAAATTATATTGGGCAGCATCATATTAATAGTTGTTCTATTTGCAATATTGGTGGGAAGTATCACGTATGTAGTCAACTATAAAATACATGAAATTGATATAGATATGTCACCAGACGGAAAATATGAATTGATATTGCAACAGGTTGGTGATCCTGATTGGCCTTTTGGAAGTACTCATGCAAGAGTCTTACTAAAAGAAGGTGATAAGATTATCAAAAAGTACAGATTTGATGTTCATAATGATGGAGGTAATATATCAGACAATTCTTGGATAGTTATTTGGTACGATAATAGTGTTGTGTGGATTACCTATGGGGAAGAACAGCCGGATCAATCCTATCGTATATGCTTCGATGGTACTGGTACTGTTTTCTCAAAATCTCTTGATACACATTATGGAGTAAAGTATGAATCGGGGAAGACTGTAAAAGAAGAGGAGATAGAGACTAATCCAGTGGATGAAGACGGTTATCCGCTGGATGAAGAGTGGCAGTCTTATAAAAAGGAATTAACTAAAATTGCCAGTACTATATATGGAGTTAGTGATTCTGATATTGAATACGGTATCTCAGCAAAGGGATATCCTTATGCTGTTCTGAAATTGGAAGTCAATGAAACTACTGGAGAGAGAACAGAATATCATCTTGTTTTTAACGAAAGCTATAGTGATAGTTCAAAACATGAATATGTGCTTGAAGAGTATATTTTTTCTTCTAATGGGGAAGAAGTATCTTCGCCGACAATAATAGACTTCTATCTGATTGATTGCGAAACTCTGGAAGTGATAGATGAGCAAATAAATACCTGGCATTAATATTTTCTGTCCATAGATTATAATCCTAGCATCATTTGATGCTGGGATTTTTTGCAAATTAGTGTGATTTTTTTCTTATGTCATGTGTTTTATAAATAGAGGGACACGGAGGACAGATATATGAACATTGCAGAATATAATTCCTGCGTTGAAAAGTATTTGAAAATGGTATATCGGATTTCATTTCACTATTTTGGTAATCGCGAAGATGCAGAAGATGTATCCCAGGATGTATTCACTAAATTATTTTCCAGCACAGTAAAATTTAAAAGTGATGAAGATGTGAAAGCCTGGCTTATACGAGTCACGACAAACATGTGTCATAGCTATTATCGCAATCCCTTTAGACGAAGGAGGACGGAAATAGATGAAACGGAATTAGAGAATATCGCAGATATTAGTTCGAGTGAACAGAGATTGGTAGACCGAAAGGTTGTTATAGATGCTGTTATATCTCTCCCAGAGCATTATAGGATTATTGTCTATTTGTTCTACTACGAAGAATATTCTATCCATCAAATCAGTAGTATTTTGAAGATTAAAGAGACAACGATTCAAACGCGATTATCGAGGGCGAGAGAAAAACTAAGAAACATATTAAGTGACAGCTTTGAGGAAGGAGTTCTGTATGAATTGTATTGATGTATATAAAGAATGTGTTGATAATCTTAATCCCTCTGAAGAATTAATCAATAAATTATTAAGGAGAACGGAGGTTAAGACAATGCGCTTTTCTAAAAAGAAGATGATTGTGTTAGTAGCAGTAGCATGCATGCTGGTGGGAACTACGGTATTTGCAGCAGGAAAGATAACAGGATACAGAAGTTGGAGTAGTAATCTTACTACTGAAAGTGATATAAATATATCTCGTGATAATGCCGGAAAACTAGGAATATCATTAGAGATTCCAGAAGGCTTTTCTACGGGATATAGCTTTAATAATTCTAATATCGGTGGTACTGAAGGGTTAGATGAAAACGGAAAGGCTATTGCAGAAGGAAAGTCATTTATGGTGAAATATTCTAAAGCAGGAAGTTCAGATGTATATTTGAATATTGATCCTTCGTTCGAACCATTAACTGTGGAGGATGGCTGTTCTAGTATAGATGTAAATGGAACTACTGTTTATATTTATAATGACATCTATAAGTTCGTTCCACCCGATTATGAATTGACTGAAGAAGATAAGGAAAATATGGAAAAGCCAGGCTATGAGATTAGTTATGGTTCGGATAAGGTTGAGGTTATGAAATGTGATGGTTTTATTTTTGAGTATGATTCAAAAATTTACAATGCACTTTCATTTGATTCTGAGCTGACAAATGATGAATGGTGTCTAATGGCAAAAGATTTGTTGGGACAGTAATGAATATTGCTGGATACTTTTAGATAGTATAGACTATGCGCCTAAGTGAGAAAGATTTCTTACTTAGGCATTTTTAGAACAAAAAAAGAAATGATCCTACGTTTACCGTACACCCAGCTTTCAAGGCGCCAGGAGGTCATTTCTTATTTATATAATATATGTAATATGTTAGTAGAGTCAAATGTATTTTTATTTCTGTAGTCATATATTAATTAAATAGATTGCATCATTTTTAGGTAGCATGTTATATTACTCATAGATACATGCGTATCTTTCGGGAGAGTCCCTACCAATAAGTGGGAAGTTTTAAACTCAAAGGGAGCATTTGCTCCCTTATTTATTATATAAATTGAAAGGGTAACCAATTCTATTTATGAATAATAATGATTATGATGTTGCTGTTGCAGCGATAAAAAGTGCAGTCGAGAAAAGCAGGTATAGAGCAGCCAAAGCCGGGAACGCGGAGTTGCTATCGTTGTATTATGGCATTGGAAAGTATGTTTCACAAAATACAAGAAATGGATTCTGGGGTAAGGATGCTATTAGAACAATCTCAGAGAAATTAAAAAAGGAACTGGTAGGTATCAGGGGATTTTCTGAAAGTAATATTAAAAACATGCGTCAGTTTTATGAGGAATGGTGTGAGTGGGTAAATCGTCAGCCAGCGGCTGGCGATTTGGAAATTGATGGCGAGTATTTATTGACTGAAATTCGCCAGCCAGTGGCTGGCGATATTGATTGGAATGAGTTCATTTCAATCGGTTTTAGTCATCACATGGAAATTATCGCAAAAGCGAAAGACATAGACGAGCGAGTATTTTATATTCATGAGTGCGCAACTCGTGCCTGGGATAAGTATACGTTGCGTGACTATATTAAGTCGGGACTATATCAAAATAGAGAAAATCTTCCGAATAATTTTGATACAACGATATCAGATAGAAAATTCATAATAAATGCAACAAAGGCATTTAAAGATAATTATTTATTGGATTTTATTAATACAGAGAATTTAGGCGAATCCGATGAAGATATTGATGAAAGAATAATTGAAAATCAGATAGTAAATAATATAAAGGATTTCATCATTCGATTTGGTACTGATTTCATATTTATAGGTAATCAATATCGTATTGAAGTGGCAGGGGAAGAAATGTTTGTAGATCTTCTGTTCTTCAATAGGGAATTAAACTGTCTTGTTGCAGTTGAATTAAAGGCTGGTAAGTTTAAGCATACTTACTTGGGACAATTAAATACCTATTTAACTGTCCTGGACGATACAGTAAAGAAAGCACATGAAAATCCATCCGTGGGACTTATCCTATGTAAGGATATGAATAAGGCATTTGTTGATTATGTTATAAGAGGCTATGATAAGCCATTAGGTGTAGCAACATATAGAACATCAAAAGATATGCCTGAAAATATGAGAAAAGCATTACCTGATGTTGAAGATTTAAAAAAGTTATTATCAAGTGATAATGAGACACTATAAGATGTTTGTTTTAGTTAAAGCTAGGCGGCTTCCTCACATATGTGATTTGGCCAACACTTTTTTTCATTCCAGTAATCTGGCGAGTCTTATGTGTGACTGATAGTAACACTTTGTTATCTCAGCTTATGTGTGCGGCCTTTTTATTATTCTACGGTAGTGAAGGTTCTATCGGACATATTGAAGAGTGGTCAGCTCTCTGAAGGATTCAAGATCTTCAGCATCTTGGCTTAATTGTATTTATAACAGAAGCTACTCTGTTATCCGCGCTCGCACCTTTGGCGAACCAAGCTATACCATTTCCATTTAGTCTCTGGAACAGAGAGTTCTTTTGGATATCTGACCAGTCGTTCTGAAAGCATACTAGAAAGGTCTTCCTGTCTGCACAGGCTGCAGAGAAGTGGAAAGCCACTTTTGTGTCTCTGCCAGGATCAGGATGTCATCCAATAACACCCATGTGTGATCCAGTAATCAATGTTATGATTATCTATACTATAAATATGCGTTGTATAGGTGCAGGACTAAGAACATAATTATATAAAAAGCAACATACCGGTTTACCCGTTCATTTCAAAAACGTGTAAACCGGTATTTTTGTTGCCATCATCTGGTTGACTATATTGGTCACGAGGAATATACACCTAATATCAGTACAATAAGTGCGGCAACTATAATGCCATCAATTTATACATCATAATAGTTATTGAAATAATATCTCTGGTTTAGGAATTGATAACGCATATTTATAAATAGTTGAAATATAAACCCAGATTCATAGGAAAGGTGGTGAGAGATAATGGAAGGAAAAGTAAAGCAGACTAAGGCACAGAAGTTTAGAGAAAAAGCAACCGATGAACAGTGGAAGGAAATGGTAGCAGACCATGAAAAGTTATCTAATGATGAATTCAAGGCTAAATATGAATTCACATGGGGCGCCATAATGAATGATGCAGTGGCCAGGGGCTTTTATACCAAGAAGAAAAATGTGGGTGATCAGGCATCTAGGAGTAAGTCCTATGATAACAAAAGCAGAAAGGATTTTATTGTAGATGATATACCCAAAGGTACAAAGAAAAAACAGAGGTCGATTGAACTGTATGAAGATATAGCGGCAAGACTTAACAATCTTAGGAATGATAAGTGCCAGTATACATTCGCTTCGATTCTCAATCAGTTACTTGATGAAGCACTTAAAAAATATGGATATTAGTTAATAGGGTCACTGGATTCAAACTGAATTTGGTGACTCTTTCATTTATGGATAATTAATAAATGTCTGGAATCCAACTATGCCCCGCATATTTAAATTGGAACCGTTAAATATGTTTCGAATTAATACAGCAGGAGGTAAGTGATGAAGGAAGTATATCATGTTGAGGACATTATGAGAATTTTAGGTATTGGAAAGAATACGGCATATAAATTAATGCAGTCAGCAGGATTCCCAGCCACAAAACTTGGACGAAAGTATTTTATTACTGAAGAAGAGTTCTCTAGATGGTTAGAAAGAAATGCAGGTAAAAATTTTGAATTATAGCATAGTAAAAGCCTGGTATGATATAATAGATATTAGGCTTTTACTATATCTATAGCCGATGATGGATGAAAAGAAAAACCATTAAATATAGGTACTAGATAAAATGTTTTTTAGTGAACGCTATTAAACCTGTGACCAAACTTGTGACCTAGAGTGTAGGGAGGCGAGGGGACCAGTGATTATGCTATTTAAGCAAGAGTCACCAGGCGGTCTCCAAAACCTTTGGTGGGAGTTCGATTCTCTCATCCCCTGCTAAAAATAAGAACTATGGAGAAAGCCGTAAACACGCGTGTTTACGGC
>DCIU01000032.1:12026-13719 GCA_002317245.1 Lachnospiraceae bacterium UBA1718 | reverse complement strand
TACCGAAGATTCTGTCGCCTGCGTCACCAAGACCAGGAACGATGTATGCATGCTCGTTAAGCTTCTCATCAAGAGCACCAACATAGATGTCAACGTCTGGATGTGCAGCCTTAAGAGCCTCAAGTCCTTCTGGAGCAGCGATGATACACATGAAGTGAATCTTCTTGCAGCCCTTATCCTTAAGCATTGTAATAGCTGCTGCTGCAGAACCACCTGTCGCAAGCATTGGATCAACTACGAATACTTCTCTCTCACCACAGTCCTCAGGAAGCTTGCAGTAATACTCAACTGGAAGATGTGTCTCAGGATCTCTGTAGAGACCGATATGACCAACCTTAGCTGCTGGGATAAGTGTAAGCACACCATCAACCATACCAAGACCAGCTCTAAGAATTGGAACGATAGCCATCTTTCTTCCCTTAAGCTCCTTAACAGTTGTCTTGCAGATTGGAGTCTCAATCTCAACGTCTGCAAGCTGAAGCTCTCTTGTAGCCTCATAGCAGATAAGCATTGCGATCTCAGATACTGTCTGTCTGAAGTCCTTAGTACCTGTGTCAGCTCTTCTGATGTAACCAATCTTGTGCTGGATAAGTGGATGATCCATAATTACTACTTTTGCCATTTTATTTCCCTCCTAATACTTTAACTATTCCATATCCCATGCTTCGATGAGATCAACTCTTCTCTGGTGTCTCTCTCCTCCAGAGAATGGTGTGTCAAGGAATGTGTCTACTATTTCGTATGCCATATTTACGCCGATTAATGCTGCGCCCATTGCAAGCATATTGGCGTCATTGTGAAGTCTTGTCATCTTAGCAGATAATGGCTCGCTGCAGAGTGCACATCTGATTCCTGGTGTCTTATTAGCTGCCATTGAGATGCCAATACCTGTTGTACAGATTACAATTCCCTTCTCGCATTCGCCGCTTGCTACAAGGTTAGCAGCCTTATGACCGAATACAGGGTAGTCGCAGGATGACTTATCTGGGCATCCTACATCGATTACTTCGTAGCCCTTCTCCTCAAGGTGAGCCTTCACAAGCTCCTTCAGATCATATCCGCCATGATCACTTCCAATTGAAATTTTCATTACTCTTCCCTCCAATATATTTTATGTTAACCATTTACTATTATTACAGTTCTATAACCTGATGTCCTGCAGCCTTAAGCAGTCTGTTCATTATGGCCTGCCCTAAGTTGCTGTCATCGAAGGATTCGGAAAAAATGACGTCCACTGACTCGTCATCGAACTCTCTAAGTATTGAATACAGCCTATGGGCTATCGAATCCTCATCTGCCCTGCTGCCCACACTCTTAATACTTATTCTGTCTGGCATCTGAATGCTTCCATAATAGTCGCAGGTCTCATCAGTGCATATTATGCCAGCACATCTGCCTAAGCCTACGGCTATCTTGGTCTGCTTCAGAATATACTCCGTTACCAGCCTCTCTTCTCCAGAGACAATTGTCAGGTCTCCCTTAGGAGCGTAATGCCTGTATCTCATGCCTGGTGCCTTAGGTCTGTCCTTGCAGTTGCCATCCATAATGGTAGGGTCCATATCAACCTGTCCCAGCACCTCTTCTATCATTGCCTCAGTAACGAAGCCAGGCCTTAGGATCACAGGTCTGTCTCCTGTCAGGTCAACGATTGTGGATTCAAGACCAATACCCGAATCCCCGCCATCGATAATCA
>DCIU01000032.1:11402-11898 GCA_002317245.1 Lachnospiraceae bacterium UBA1718 | reverse complement strand
AGAGCCGTCTTATGAACAGGCATCCTAACTGCTACAGTATCAAGACCGCCTGTAGTCTCAGTTGGCACCACTTTTGCCTTCTTGAAAATCATTGTAAGTGGTCCCGGCCAGTACTTGTCTGCCAACTTCCTGGCAGTCTCCGGTATCTCGGCCACTATCTTATCCAGGGCTTCGAATTCGGCTATATGAACAATGAGAGGATTGTCGGAAGGTCGTCCCTTGGCCGCATATATCTTCTCACTTGAAGTCGGATTAAGAGCATCTCCGCCAAGGCCGTAAACAGTCTCTGTAGGGAACGCCACAAGGCCTCCAGCCTTAATAATATTGCCTGCTTCAGCGATGAGCTTAACATCAATATTCGATTCATTTACCGAAATTACCCTAGTATCCATAATTGGTTATATTCTACCACATTTGCGGAGAGAAAGGAATGGAAGCAAAATGAAACTGGGGGACGGGGTCAGAGTGTCACAAAATGATACCCGGGGACAGGGAC
>DCIU01000032.1:4575-11355 GCA_002317245.1 Lachnospiraceae bacterium UBA1718 | reverse complement strand
GTCCCTGTCCCCGGGTATCATTTTGCATATATATAGTTAGAACAGCTTCTTTTTCTTCTTGCTGTCGTCTTTATCCTTGTCTTTCTCTTTGTTCTTGCTGTCCTGATATCTCTTGGCTGCATTCAATGAATCATCGTTGGCAGCATCGAACTTCTGCAGAAGCTCCTTAGCCTCATGAGAAAGCTTGTCTGGTACCTGAACAACAAGAGTAACATACTGGTCGCCTCTTACATCCTTATTACGGAGTGAAGGAACACCCTTACCCTTAAGTCTGATTCTGGTATCAGTCTGTGTACCAGCCTTAACCTCGTAGATAACCTTACCGTCAACTGTGTCGATTACAATCTCGCCACCAAGGGCTGCAACTGCGAAGGATACAGGAACTGTAGAGAAGATATTAGTCTCCTGTCTCTGGAAGATTGGATGACGTCCAACGATAACCTCAACAAGAACGTCTCCTCTAGGTCCGCCATTAATACCTGGCTCACCCTGTCCTGAGAGTCTCTTACACTGTCCATTATCGATACCAGCAGGAATATCTACTGCGAATCTCTTCTTCATTGGTATGTATCCGGTACCACGACAGTCTGAACACTTATCCTTAATTACCTTGCCCTTACCCTGACAGTCTGGACATGTCTGAACATTACGAACAGTTCCGAAGAATGACTGCTGAGAGAATACAACCTGTCCCTTACCACCACACTTGGTACATGTAATAGGGCTAGTTCCTGGCTTAGCGCCAGAACCGTTACAGGTCTTACACTCTTCCTTAACAGTAAGTTCTATCTCCTTCTCGCATCCAAATACAGCCTCTTCGAAGGTAATACGTACACTGGTACGTACATTGCTTCCCTTCATAGGGCCATTATTTGCCGCGCCGCTTCTTCTTCCACCGCCGAATAAATCGCCGAATAAATCGCCAAATATATCTGTAAAATCAGATCCACCGAAATCAAATCCGCCGAATCCACCAGCTCCAGCACCGCCTTCAAAGGCTGCATGGCCGAACTGGTCATACTGTCTTCTCTTCTCAGGATCACTAAGCACAGCATATGCTTCTGAAGCTTCCTTGAACTTCTTCTCGGCCTCAGCATCACCCGGATTCATATCTGGATGATACTTCTTAGCAAGAGCACGATATGCTTTTTTCAGAGCTGCCTCATCGGCTGTCTTCTCGACGCCGAGCACCTCATAGTAATCTCTTTTTGTCTCTGCCATAATTATTGCTCCTAACGTGCACAAGGGGACCGCTTAAGCCCCCTCGTACAGTATATTCTTGTGTTAATTAAACCTCTCTGAAGTCTCCATCGATGATGTCGTCATCAGCACCGCCATCAGCCTGTGAGGCATCTGCTGCACCGCCTGTGAAGCCGCTCATATCAGGACCTGCACCTGCAGCACCCTGAGCCTGCTCATACATCTTAGCAAATACTGCCTGAGCGCCTGTCATAAGCTTCTCCTGAGCAGCCTTAAGTTCAGCAATCTGCTCAGAGGTCATCTCTGTATCCTTAGTCTTCTCAAGGATATCCTTAAGAGCCTGAAGGTCAGCCTCAACATTAGCCTTCTCTGAAGCGTCTACCTTATCACCAACCTCGTTAAGTGCCTTCTCTGTCTGGAATACGAAAGAGTCTGCCTCATTACGAGCATCAATTGCTTCCTTTCTGGCCTTATCCTGTGCCTCGAACTCAGCAGCTTCCTTAACAGCCTTATCGATCTCGTCATCAGACATTGAAGATCCAGCTGTAATTGTGATGTGCTGCTCCTTACCTGTTCCAAGGTCCTTAGCTGATACATTAACAATACCATTTGCATCGATATCGAATGTAACCTCGATCTGTGGTACACCTCTCATTGCTGGTGGGATACCATCAAGTCTGAACTGGCCAAGAGACTTGTTGTCCTTAGCGAACTGTCTCTCACCCTGTACTACGTTGATATCTACTGCTGTCTGATTATCAGCTGCTGTAGAGAAGATCTGGCTCTTCTTAGTAGGAATAGTTGTATTTCTCTCAATAAGTCTTGTAGCAACGCCACCCATTGTCTCAATTGAAAGAGAAAGTGGAGTTACATCAAGAAGAAGAATCTCACCTGCACCGGCATCACCAGCGAGCTTACCACCCTGGATAGAAGCACCGATTGCTACACACTCATCTGGGTTAAGTGACTTAGAAGGCTCCTTGCCTGTAAGCATCTTAACCTTCTCCTGAACTGCTGGAATTCTTGTAGAACCACCAACAAGGAGTACCTGACCAAGGTCAGCGTTTGTAAGACCAGCGTCCTTCATAGCGTTCTGTACAGGGATAGCTGTTCTCTCTACAAGGTCATGAGTAAGCTCATCGAACTTAGCTCTTGAAAGATTCATATCAAAGTGCTTAGGTCCCTCAGCTGTAGCTGTGATGAATGGAAGGTTAATGTTAGTAGTTGTTGCACTAGAAAGCTCCTTCTTAGCCTTCTCAGCTGCTTCCTTAAGTCTCTGAAGAGCCATCTTATCGTTAGACAGATCTACGCCCTCAGCCTTCTTGAACTCAGCAAGCATCCAGTCAATAATCTTCTGGTCGAAATCATCACCACCAAGGAATGTATCACCATTTGTTGAAAGAACTTCGATAACACCGTCACCAATCTCGATAATAGATACATCGAATGTACCACCACCAAGGTCGTAAACCATGATCTTCTGCTCCTTCTCGTTATCAAGTCCGTATGCAAGAGCTGCTGCTGTTGGCTCGTTGATGATTCTCTTAACCTCAAGGCCTGCGATCTTACCAGCATCCTTAGTAGCCTGTCTCTGTGCATCGTTGAAGTATGCAGGTACAGTAATAACTGCCTCTGTAACCTTCTCACCAAGATAGCTCTCTGCATCAGCCTTAAGCTTCTGAAGAATCATAGCTGAGATCTGCTGTGGAGAATACTTCTTGTCATCAATTGTACGACCGCGGTCTGTACCCATATCTCTCTTGATTGATGCGATAGTCTTGTCTGCATTTGTAACTGCCTGACGCTTAGCAGGCTCACCAACAAGTCTCTCACCAGTCTTAGTAAATGCTACAACAGATGGTGTTGTTCTAGCGCCTTCTGTGTTAGCGATAACTGTAGGCTTTCCACCTTCCATAACAGCTACACAGCTGTTAGTTGTTCCTAAATCGATACCAATAATCTTGCCCATATCTATTTCCTCCTTAGAATTACTTTTCTATCTATTGTGCAACAGCAACCATGCTGTGGCGTACTACGTTATCTCTGTATGTGTAGCCCTTCTGAAGTTCCTGAGCTACAATACCCTCTTCGAATTCCTCTGATTCAACCTGCATTACTGCGTTGTGGAAATCAGGGTTGAATTCCTGACCCAAAGCTTCAATTGGCTTAACATCCAGCTTCTCAAGCTCTGTCATAAGCTGCTTATAGATCATGTTCATTCCTTCATATACAGGACCTCTCTGATCCTCAGCTATTGAAGCAAGGCCTCTCTCGAAGTTATCGACAACCGGTAAGAGCTTCTCGATAACACTCTTGGCTCCCATCTCAAACATAGTCGCCTTCTCTTTTTCCGTACGCTTACGGAAGTTCTCGAATTCAGCCATCTGACGCTTCACTCTGTCTTCAAGCTCTGCGTTCTTAGCTTCCAGTGCCTCAAGCTTCTTGTCTGACTTGCCCTTCTTAGTCTTCTTATCCGAAGCAACTGTCTCTTCTGCTGCAGCCTCTGCATTATCAGTAGCGGCTTCTGCAGTCTCTACAGTCTCTTCTGTAGCTTCTACAGTCTCATCAGTAGAAACCTCTTCGTTAACAGTCTCGTTAAGGATTTCTTCTGTATTCTCTGCCATTTTCTAACCTCACTATTTATTTTTCTTATATATAGAATCCAACTGGTGCATAACACCCTTCAGATTATCTACTACCTTATCGTAATCCATTCGCTTAGGACCGATGATACCGATTGTACCCTTCATGCCCTCACCCAGGTCGTAGGTGGCTGTGACGATACTGCAGTCCTTCATGGTATCCACTGGAGATTCATTACCGATGTATACCTGAATTCCCGTACTGGTCTCATCAGAGAGGGTCTTCACAACAAGTTCATTAAGTGTCTTCTTCTCTTCGAAGGCTCCTATCAGCTCGCTGGCATTGTTGTTAAGAGCAAGCTCTGGATACTTGAATATGTTGTTGGCACCCGAAGTATATATCTCAAGGTCCTCTTCGCCGCGAATTGACTCTGCAACTGCATCGATTATGTCGCTTACTATGTTGGAGTGTGCTCCAGCCTGCTGCTTAATGGCTGTTATCATGGCTAAGCTGATCTCCTCAAGAGACAAGCCGTTCAAATGTGTATTAAGCAGAATGTTCAGCTTCAGTATCAACTCATCCGTAAGGTCATCTGTTGCATTAATAATCGAATTCTTGATTACGTTGCCTTCCATAACAACAACCACAAGGAGCTGTGTCAGGTTAACCTTGGATAACTGGATTAACTTAATCTTGTTACCGTGGATGCTTGGAGCGGAAACCATTGTCGCATAATTGGTATTGGTGGCCAGCAACTTGGCTGTCTGCTTAAGCAGATGGTCTAGTCTCTCTTCCTTCTCAAGAAGATCTTCCTTAAGCTCCTCAACCTCTCGCATCTTGTCTTCCATCATTGTGTCTACATATAATCTGTAGCCTGCATCTGAAGGAATACGTCCAGCTGAGGTATGTGGCTGTACTATGAATCCCATCTCCTCAAGGTCTGCCATCTCATTACGAATTGTTGCAGAACTGAGATTCAAATCTGTGTACTTGGATATTGTTCGACTTCCTACAGGCTCGCCAGTCTCTAAATAGTTACGGACAATGGCCTGCATGATCTTCATCTTGCGTTCTGTCAGTTCCATAATTCACATCCTTTGGTGCTGTTGTTAGCACTCATTTAATTCGAGTGCTAACATCCTCTGAAACATACAATATCACTAGCCCCTATCAGTGTCAACAATATAAATATTAACAATTTATAAAATCTGTTAAGCATTGATATCTCTGCCTGTGGGCAAATAAAAAGCGGCATCCGTTGAAACCGGACGCCGCCTAAATATTCTTATTAAAAACAGGTCGAATACTCTACCTTATTAGATGAAGAACTCAGCCTTAAGATCATCATTACCGTTGAATACACAGAATGCCTTGCTCTGTGCTGGGTTAGCATAGATCTTAACTGACTTAAGCTCTGAAGCCTTCTTGTCAAGGTCGTATACCCATACATCGCTAGCGATCTTCTCAAGTTCAGCTACAGTGTACTGTCTCTCAGCTACCTCGATGATAACCTCAGCCTTAGCTGCTGCCTTCTTAGCTGGAGCTGCCTTCTTAGCTGGAGCTGCCTTCTTAGCTGTCTCCTTCTTAGGAGCAGATGTCTTAACAGCCTCCTTAACCTCTGCTGCCTTCTTAGCTACTGTCTTCTTAGCTTCTGTTGTAGCCTTCTTAACTTCTGTAGCCTTTGTCTCAGCTGCCTTAACTGCCTTAGTAGCTACCTTCTTAGCGTCAGCCTTAACTTCCTTCTTAACAGCTTCCTTCTTAGCCTCTACCTTAACCTCAGCTGCTGCCTCAGTTGCCTTTACCTCTGTCTTCACCTCAGCTGCTGCCTTAGGTGCGATTTCCTTCTTAAGCGTTGCCTTAACTGCCATTTCATTTCTCCTTTAATAATACAAAACTAAAACTTCTAGTTAAATACAAATTGGTTATTATGTTACCTATACAACGATTTTACGCACTATTCAGGCATTCGACAATGATACAATTCTACGATTTGTACAAGCATCAAGGCTGATTTTTGTATAAAATCTACAAAAAAGTGGCACTTTCGTACTAAAAAAGGCGAAATTAGTAATTCTCTTTTACGAACTTTCTGAGTGCTTCCAAAGATCGCTCAACCTTCTCTGTCTCAATACAGTAGGCCAGTCTGAAGTATCCAGGGCATCCGAAGGAATCAGCAGGTACTCCGATGAAGTCATACTTGGTTCCCTTCTTACAGAATGCAACAGCATCCTCTTCCAATGCCTTAGGGAAGATATAGAAGGTTCCGCCCGGCTTAACAACCTCGAAGCCAAGGCTAACTAACTCGTCATTGAGGATATTCATGTTCTTCTCATATACTGAGATGTCAGCTGTAATATCAAGATTCTCTGCAACAGCCCACTGAATAAGTGATGCTGGACAGTTGTGTCCGATGCCTCTTGAGATCTGACCGCACATTACAATCATCATCTCTGCATCTGGGCAGGCTGGATTAATTGCCACATATCCGATACGCTCACCAGGAGTAGATAAGGACTTAGAGAATGAATAGCATGTAATTGTTGCATCATAGTACTTAGCTACATATGGAGCATCAACACCCGCGAAGATAATCTCTCTATATGGCTCATCCGAAATAAGATAGATGATATGACCATACTCCTTACTCTTCTGAGTCAAAAAAGCTGCTAACTTCTTAATGGTCTCTGTGGAGTAAACAATACCTGATGGATTGTTAGGTGTATTAATAAGAACAGCCATTGTCTTCTCAGAGATCATTGATTCGAAGGCCTCAAAGTTAATCTGGAAGTCCTTAGTATTAGGAGGAACAATTGAGAGTGTCGCTCCTGTTGTTGTTATGTATGGATTATACTCTGGGAAAAATGGTGCAAATGTAATCACCTCATCACCTGGAGTGGTAACGAGTCTCACCGCATGAGCAATAGCTCCAGCAGCACCACTTGTCATGAAGATATGATCCTTAGCATAGTTCATACCGAATCTTCTGTTAAGAGATTC
>DCIU01000032.1:1094-4421 GCA_002317245.1 Lachnospiraceae bacterium UBA1718 | reverse complement strand
TTCTCATAACCAATCTCCTTACCTCTGGCAACTGCATACTCTGATAATTCTCTAATTACTGATTTTTTAGAGAGCATATCAACATACTTCTGGTTTAACATATCTTCCTCCCGCTATTAACGAATTAGAATGGATTCTTGAATGCAAAAAGTGTAGCGAATGGCATCACAACCTCGCATACAGTAACGAAGAAGCTGGCAAGCTCTTCTGTAAGACCACCGAAGTGTCTCTTCGCAATATATATATAGTACAGATATGAAATAACTGCACCTACGAGACAGATAATTGCAACCTTAACCATCTCGAAGGATAAGGCAATATCGTACATAAGCACTGCAGAGATTGCAATGAATCCTAAATTGACTAATACCTGGAACCACTTAACAAGCTTATTGTCTGGAACAAAGTTCTCTGCCTTATTGCCAGGAACAATCTTCATTGTAAGAAGTGATATACCAAATAATGATCTTGAAATGATATATGTGAATGCCACAACAAAGATTCCATCGATTGGCATCTCACTCCAGATACCTATTGCTACCAGGAAGTAAACGATGCATGCAATGATTGCTGAATATCCACTATGGTCATCCAGTGTAAGAATCTTAAGCTTCTCTTCCTTACTCTTGTGTGAGCTGAGTGCATCTGTCACCTTGAAGAAGCCCTTAAGGTTGGAACCACCAGAAATAATAATAGGTACTACTACCGCAAATACAGCTGGCAGTACCGGATTCTCACATACATATGGATAGAGTACAGCCCATCTGTTAACCAGCACCGTACTAATAAGGCCAATAAGCGGAATAAAAATAAGTATGAATGAGCAATTCTCCTTAGTTCTCTCTAACTTCGACTTGCCTCCCGCTGCATAGCCAGAAAAAGCCATAATAAAACTGTTAACCAGTCCCTTCATGTTGTTATCTCCTCTGTCAATAATATCCCCTTACTCGATTACGACATCCCCCGCATAATCATTCCAGATAAGGCATATCCATGTCTTACCCGGGTTAATAACTATCTCATTGCCATCAGTATCATAGTACTTGGCTGGCTCATAGATCTCAGTTCTCTTCCATGTACCCTCGGTCATCTTACCGTTAGTGAATACCTGAACCTTATCTACATTATCTCCTACGAGACCGAAGCCAAGGTAATCCTTGCTGTCTCGTACAATACCATTAGCATACTGGAATACTACATTATCATATGATAGCTGGTTGCCAGTCTCGCCGTCGATGTGCTCTCCGCCATACTGGTATCTGTAGTACTTACCATCTGCTTCATTATATTCGAATCTGGCACCAACCTTGGAGAATCCATTGGCCTTGTCTGTAGTCTTACCACCTGGATAGAGTTCAGTAGCTGATGGCTTATCATCCCATGTCACCCTGTCATCAAGATCACAGTATACGAACTTATCCTGGAAGCCAGTTCTGAAGGTAGTTCTGTAACCGAACTCCTTAATATCCTCAACAATTCCCTCATTATCAATATATACATTATGAGGTGCCTTACGGTCGTTACTTCTATAGAAAGCATTCTTGGCTGGAACTTCAATACCAGACACTGCTCCCGAGATGTTATCAACTGCATCAGAATTAAGCATATCTCCAACGTAAATGGTTGCCTGTCCAAAGTGAGCATATATAGCATCATACTCAAGGGCAAGGTATACGAAGTAGTCACGACAGCTTCTGATAGAACCAATCTTAGGAACCTCCTCATACTTCTCGAAGATGGCCATAAGTCTTGTAATACGTCCCTCAACAGGACACTCATATACAATGGAAGCCTCCTCAATACCTGACTGAGGACATCCTTCCTTAATATTATTAAGCATTACAGCAAGTGGTCTATGATCCAGCCAGTTATAGGTAATCTCAGAACCAGAGATGCGCGAACGGAAGGTCTGTACTTCCTCTTCAGGCTCCTCCTCAGGAATCTCCTCACCGTTGGCAATAGCCTCAGCTATCTCTTCCTGTCTTGCCTCTTCCTCTGCTGCCTTCTCAGCCGCCTCTTCTGCCGCCTTGGCCTCAGCTGCCGCCTTCTCCTGGGCCTCTATTACCTTGGATGTTGGTGCAATCTTGCTTGTATCGCATCCAACCAGGCTAGTTAGCGCAAGGAGTGTTGCTATAATTAATGCATGTTTACGCATTTTAATCTCCAATCTATTGTGGAACCCTATTAGCCCACAGTAAATGATATTTTACAACTAATAAGCAATAAAATCTACTTATTTATACGATTTGCTCTTTTTTTCCTGCGGTCCTCAATAGCCTTTATCTGCTCCTTGGAGAGCTTATAATTGGTCTCTATTAAGTCGTCACCATTTTTCATTCTTCTACGGTTAACAATATCGTACTCGTGAATCAGATGCAGCTTCTTCAGGATTCTTACAATAGCAGCTCCCTTAGGCATCATTCGAATGTCCTGTTCTGTGGCCGCTCCAATCTTAAGAATTGCCCATGAGTAAAAAATGAATGCCACTAGAAGACTGATTAGTAATCTTACTACATTAAGCATCCCACTGATTATCATCCCGGGGTCATCATATATTCTTCTTATTATAAAGGAGACCAGACTATTGGTAAGAATTGTCACTACAAACATTCCAAGACTTGCAATGAATGGCAGTCTGAAGCTCCTGATAACCTCCTGCTTGTAGTAGAGCCTAACAGCCATGGCTGCTCCATTTAGCAGGCACATTAATAAGGAATAAACAATTGTCGCAATAACAAGGGCATACAAGCCGAGGCTGGTTGTCCTAAGGAGCACTACAAGAACACTTGCCTGGACAATGAGTGATACCGCCGCATTAACAACCGGCACATTAACATTGCCTGTACCCTGAAGTATGGCATTACTTAAGGTTGACAGGCAGTAGAAGACTACCGTGACAGCTAACGCCCTGATTAGTTTTGCTACAAGTTCATAGGATGCTCTCTGAGGATATAAAAGCAATGTAACCGGCTCAGCCAGTGCCACCAGGCCTAAGAAGGCCGGGATAGCAATAAGCATTGTAACCTTAATTGCATATGCTATCTTCTTTCTTCCCTCGTCATATTCGCCACGTTCGTATGTATGGGCAATGGTAGGGATAATGGCTGCAGACATTGCAGATGCAATAGCAATTGGAATATTAACAATCTGCATTGCCTTACCCGAGAAGAGGCCATAGGTCGTTGTAGCAAGAGCCTCACTGAAGCCATACTGCTTCTGCATAATCTCCTGGTAAATCTTAAGATTAGATGCTGTGCTTAAGTTATATATACATGTACTTAAGACAACAGGGGTTACCATGAGGAAGATTGTTGTGGCAATCTTAAA
>DCIU01000032.1:0-988 GCA_002317245.1 Lachnospiraceae bacterium UBA1718 | reverse complement strand
AAGAGTACTCCCGCGCCTGTACCAATGGCACTACCCTTGGCGCCACCAATGGCAACCAATGTATCCGACTCCTGCCTCTTGGTATAAATCGACACGAAGATATAAGCTGCACCAATACTGACTGAAGCATTAATAATCTGTTCGAATATCTGGGAAAACGATGTATATACCATGGTATGATGTGCCTGGAAATAGCCTCTGAAGGTTCCAAGTAATCCAGATAAGAATATGGTAGGAGCAAAGATTCTAAGTACCTGGGCCGAGCTTGCACCAACCAGTCTGTCTGCCCAGAAGAAGCAGACCATACTTCCAATGGAACCCACTACAATTACGTATATGAAGGATCCAATGAATAGTCTGTGGGCGTTCCTGTACTGGTGGAGACTAAGTCTGGCAGCTATAACCTTGGAAATAGCCGCAGGTATACTGTATGAAGAGACTAAGAGAATAATAGTATAGATAGCATAGGCAGTACTGTAATAGCCGTTACCCTCGTCACCAATGATAGCAACCAGGGGACTTCTGTACAGAATACCAATAATTCTTACAACAATTCCTGCTGCCGCAAGAATTCCCGCCTGCATTATAAAATTATTCTTCTTACCTTTATTCTGAGCCATAGGAAAATTATAAGCCAATTCATTAAAAAAGTGAACTATAAGGCATTTTTGCTTGGCTTCTTAGGATAAATGTGATAGTATTGCTGTACAAGATATGAAGCGATCAAAATAGGAGGTATTGCTATGGATATTGCTGGTGTATCAATGGCTTTGGCTAATATCAAAACAATGAATGACGTCGGCACAGCAGTTCTCAGTAAATCGCTCGATCAGAGTCAGGTTCAGGGAGCGGGTCTTGTTAAGATGATTGACGCAGCTGCAATGGAGAGAAGCGTTAATCCAGCCGTAGGTTCTAATTTTGATATGCTTGTTTAGTGTAAGCTAGATAAAACAAAAAGACTTGGGATTTTCCCAAGTCTTTTTGTTTT
>DCIU01000100.1 GCA_002317245.1 Lachnospiraceae bacterium UBA1718 | reverse complement strand
GACATGAGAGATGTTGAGAAGATGGTTAACGATGGAGATGAGAAGGCTAAGGAGATTAGAGATGCATTCATCTTCCAGATGGTTAAGAATATGGGCTCTATGGCATGTGTTCTTAAGGGTAAAGTTGATCAGATTATCATGACTGGTGGTATTGCATATGACAAGGGCGTTGTAGCTGGTATTAAGGAAGCTACAGACTGGATCGCTCCTGTTACTGTATATCCAGGTGAAGATGAATTACTTGCACTTGTTCAGGGCGGACTCCGCGTAATGAACAAGGAAGAGGAAGCTAAAGTATATTAATTAGAGGTAGATTACTTAATGAGTAAGATTGTAGACAAGGTCTTCGGTACTCATAGCGAGAGAGAGCTTAAGAGAGTATATCCTGTAGTGGATATGATTGAGAGCTACAGAGATGCTATGGTTCAGCTCTCAGATGCAGAGTTGAAGGCCAAGACTAAGGAATTCAAGAATAGACTGTCAGAGGGGGAGACTCTGGACGATTTGCTTCCAGAAGCATTTGCTGTAGTCCGTGAGGCTGCGAGAAGAGTGCTTAACATGGAGCATTATAGAGTTCAGCTTATAGGTGGTATTATTCTTCACCAGGGAAGAATTGCGGAGATGCGTACTGGTGAAGGTAAGACACTTGTATCAACATGTCCGGCATATCTTAATGCACTTGCTGGAAATGGTGTATATATAGTAACAGTTAATGACTATCTTGCTAACCGTGATGCTGAGTGGATGGGACAGGTGCATGAGTTCTTAGGACTTAGTGTAGGTGTTGTTCTTAACAGCATGACTCCAGAGGAGCGTAAGAAGGCATACAGATGTGATATTACATATGTTACAAATAACGAGCTCGGTTTCGATTACTTAAGAGATAACATGGTTATCTATAAGGAGCAGTTGGTTCTTCGCAATCTGGGCTTTGCAATCATCGATGAGGTCGACTCAGTATTAATTGATGAGGCTCGTACACCACTTATCATCTCTGGTCAGAGTGGTAAGTCTACTAAGCTTTACGAGGCATGTGATATGCTTGCGCGTCAGATGCAGCGTGGAGCAGATATGGAAGACCTGTCCAAGATGGATGCCATTATGGGTGTCGAGAGAGAAGAGACAGGTGATTTCATTGTTAATGAGAAGGACAAGAATGTTAACCTTACTGAGCAGGGTGTTAATAAGGTTGAGCAGTTCTTCCACATTGAGAACCTTGCTGATCCTGAGAATATCGAGATTCAGCATAATATAATCCTTGCTCTTAGAGCGCATAATCTGATGTTTAGAGACCAGGACTATGTAGTTAAGGATGATCAGGTACTTATCGTTGACGAGTTCACTGGACGTATTATGCCAGGAAGAAGATACTCTGATGGTCTTCACCAGGCAATAGAGGCTAAGGAGCACGTTAAGGTTAAGAGAGAGAGTAAGACTCTTGCTACTATCACATTCCAGAACTTCTTCAATAAGTTCGAGAAGAAGTCAGGTATGACAGGTACTGCACTTACAGAGGAGAAGGAGTTCAGAGACATCTATGGAATGGATGTTATTGAGATTCCAACTAACAAGCCAGTAGCACGTATAGATCATCAGGACGCCGTATACAAGACACGCAAGGAAAAACTGTATGCGATTGTGCAGTCTGTTAAGGAGGCACACGCTAAGGGACAGCCTGTACTGGTTGGTACAATTACTATTGAGGCCAGTGAGGAATTGAGCAGATTACTCCGTAAGGAAGGAATCGAGCATAAGGTACTTAATGCCAAGTTCCATGAGATGGAAGCTGAGATTGTAGCTGAAGCTGGTATCCACGGCAAGGTTACAATTGCTACTAACATGGCAGGTCGTGGTACTGATATTAAGCTTGATGATGAGGCTAAGGCAGCAGGCGGTCTTAAGATTATTGGTACAGAGCGTCATGAGAGTAGACGTATTGATAATCAGTTAAGAGGTAGATCCGGACGTCAGGGTGATCCGGGTGAGTCTAAGTTCTATATCTCACTTGAAGATGATCTTATGAGACTGTTCGGTTCAGAGCGTCTTATTAACATGTTCAACGCCCTTGGAATTCCTGAGAATCAGGAGATAGAGCATAAGATGCTTACTAACTCGATTGAGAATGCCCAGAAGAAGATTGAGACTAATAACTTCGGTATTAGAAAGAATCTTCTTGAGTACGATCAGGTTAATAATGAGCAGAGAGAGATTATCTATGCTGAGCGTCGTCGAGTACTGGATGGCGAGAGTATGCGTGATGTTATCTACAAGATGTTCACTGATATAGTTGAGAACGTTGTAGACAATAATATCGGCGAGGATATGAAGCCAGAAGAATGGCCACTTAGAGAGCTTAATATTGAGCTTCTGCCAATTATTCCACTTGCCCCTATTACAATGGATAGAATTGCCAATAAGAATAAGGGCGGCCTGAAGCAGCAGCTTAAGGAAGAGGCGGTTAAGTTCTACGAGACTAAGGAGACAGAGTTCCCACAGCCTGAGATGATTAGAGAGCTTGAGCGAGTTATCCTGCTTAAGACAATTGACCGTAAGTGGATGGATCACATCGATGATATGGATCAGTTACGTCAGGGTATCGGACTTCAGGCTTATGGCCAGAGAGATCCATTAATAGAATATAAGATGAATGGTTATGAGATGTTCGATGACATGACTGATGCCATTCGTGAGGATACAGTTAAGCTGCTCTGCCACGTACGTGTAGAGGAGAAGGTAGAGAGAGAACAGGTTGCCAAGGTAACAGGAACCAACAAGGATACGACGCTTGCCAAGAAGCCTGTTAAGAGAGAGGTTGTCAAGATCTATCCTAACGATCCATGTCCATGTGGAAGTGGTAAGAAGTATAAGCAGTGCTGTATGAATAAGTAATAATTATGGTTGAATTAGATCAGATGAAGGTCGAGCTTGGCGGATATAAGCAGCCACTGTCAGAGGTGAAAGCCTCCCTGGGACTGGAAGCTAAGCTTGATAGAATCGAAGAATATAAGCGTGAGATGGAAGCACCAGGATTCTGGGATGACCCTGAAGTATCTTCACAGAAGATGAAGGATTTAAAGGTCATGGAGGATACCGTAGGTACCATTCTTGGTCTTGAGACTCAGTATGAAGATATTGAGACTCTTATTGAGATGGGCTATGAAGAGGAAGACGAGAGTCTTATTCCAGAGATTAGAGAAGAACTGGACTCTTTTATCGATGCGCTTGAGACAATTAAAATATCGACACTGCTGTCAGGTGAATTTGACAGGAACAATGCAATCCTTAAGCTCAATGCTGGAGCAGGCGGAACAGAGAGCTGTGACTGGTCACAGATGCTTTACCGTATGTATACCAGATGGGCTGAGAAGAAGGGATATAGCCTTGAGGTACTTGATTATCTTGATGGTGATGAGGCGGGAATTAAGTCAGTGACTTTCCAGGTCAATGGTGAAAACGCCTATGGATATCTCAAATCAGAGAAGGGAGTACACCGACTGGTTAGAATATCTCCATTTAATGCCCAGGGTAAGAGACAGACATCCTTTGTCTCACTTGATGTAATGCCTGAGATTAATGCAGACCTTGATGTTGAGATTAATGACGATGATTTAAGAATCGATACATACCGAAGCTCGGGAGCAGGTGGTCAGCATATTAATAAGACTTCTTCGGCAATCAGAATCACACATCTTCCAACTGGAGTGGTTGTTCAGTGTCAGAATGAGCGAAGCCAGCATCAGAATAAAGAGAAGGCTATGCAGATGCTGAAGGCCAAGCTCTATATGATGAAGATGGAAGAGAATAAGGAAAAGCTTGATGATATCCGTGGCGAGGTAACAGAGATTGGATGGGGTAACCAGATTAGATCCTATGTATTCCAGCCATATAAGCTTGTTAAGGATCTTCGTACAGGAGTTGAGAGCGGCAACGTGGACGCTGTAATGGATGGAGCAATTGATTCATTCATTAATGGATATCTTAAGTGGATTAACAATCGACCAGAAGATAACAATTAACATACTTGGAGATAATAGATGGACGATTATAATAACTCGCCTTACAGGGAGCAGGAAGGCTTCGAGAGGAAGCCAATCTCACCTCAGGCTGAGAGCAATGGAATGGCCAAGGCATCTAAGATATGTGGTATAATATCTGTAGTATCAATTATTACACTAATGATATATCCAGCAATTATCTTAGGTTCGGTGGCAATTATACTTGCACTATTATCCCGTGGTAAGGAGAAGCGCCTGCCTGATAAGGCAAGAACCGGACTTACGACTGGAATAGTTGCAATAGTTGTTAATATTGTAGTGGTTGGCGGTGCAGTAGCAATACTATTCTCTGATGGAGCATATAAGCAGCAGCTTAACAGTATGTGTGCAGAGATGTATGGTCAGACCTTTGACGATATGATTAATGATGCTATGGATGGCAGTCTGGATCTTGATTATCACAATCTGCCAGGCCAGATAAGCAATTTATACTAATAAGTTAGTTATATAATCTAACAGGAAGGAGGGACTATGATACCTGTAGGTTGGAACCCTTTTAGTGGTTACAATTACATGAATAATGCTGGTGTGAATATGGGTGGCTATGCTGCCGCGTCTACTGGTATATCAATTGGTACAGGCTATGCTGGCAAGGTAGAGAATACTAATGGCAAGGCAGTAGTTAATCCGGGTGAATCCGATAAGGTAATGCCTGGTAAAAAGTCCTCTCCTGCGGAGTGCAAGACCTGTAAGGAACGTAAGTATCAGGATGGTTCTGATGAGATGGTTTCCTTCAAGTCAGCAGCTCATATATCACCTGAAGCTGCAGGTGCTGCTGTCAGAGCCCATGAGGGTGAGCATGTATCTAATGCTTACAGCAAGGCTGCCAAGAGTGGCGGCAAGGTCCTTCAGGCCAGCGTTGCAATCCATACAGCAGTATGTCCTGAGTGCGGACGTACTTATGTATCAGGTGGTACTACTACAACAAAGATTAAGTATGGAGATGAGAAGAACCCATACGTACAGAATATGAAGAATGCAGATAAGGGCCTGCTGTCGGGCATGAACTTTGATGCTAAGGGCTAGACAATGACATATATGAAGGCATCCGAGATTAAGACTCTTGCAAGAGACAAGATGCTCGGTAAATACAATATAGCGTCAGCAGCATTTGTGCTAATTCAGATTATTGTTTTTCTGGTTAATCTGGTGGTTAAGAGTGTTGTTGATACAACTACTGCATATGGAACAGTAATATTTTTTATAATTGCTGTAATTATTGAGCTGATTCTTACAGTATTTTTGGTTGGCGAATTGTCAATATACCTCAATTTTGCCTGTGGAAAAAAGGCTAAGGTATCTGATGTGTTCAGTTACTTTAAGGTACATCCTGACAAGGCTATTGTGATGGAATTGGCGGTTTTTATAAGAGTGATTGTATGGGGGCTCCCTATTTTCGGAGTAATAGCCCTTGTAACTATGGAATCTCTTAGTTCAGTAGTTATTATTATCTGTATTCTGGTAGAACTGCTCTGCTGCATTAAGATGATTCTTGTGGCAATTAACCTGTCTCAGGCCTTCTACCTGTTACTTGATTTTCCGCAGTATACAGTTAAGGAACTACTGAGCTTCTCTAAGGAGATTATGAAGGGCCATAAAGGCACTTTTGTGAAGCTGTATCTGGGATTTATACCATATTACATTTTAGGTGTCTTAAGTGCAGGAATTGGCATGCTCTGGGTATATCCCTATACCAAGATGTCACGTACAGAGTTCTATCTTGACATTGTCAGAAATACAGAAGAGTAGATCATACGGATATGGAGTTTACTTCATATCCGTTATTTTTAGATTGGAGAAATAGATGGATATTATTAGTCAGATTACCAGTGAATTAGGTGTTCGAAGGGGACAGGTCGAGGCAGCAGTCAAGCTTATTGATGAAGGCAATACAATACCTTTTATAGCAAGATACCGCAAGGAAGCTACAGGGGCCCTTAATGATGAGCAGTTACGTACGCTCGGAGAGAGATTAACATATCTTCGCTCCTTAGAAGAACGCAAGGAGGCTGTTCTTAAGAGTATTGAAGAGCAGGGTATGCTCACAGATGACCTTAAGGGCAAAATTGCTGCAGCTACGACACTGGTTGCTGTAGAGGACTTATATCGTCCATATAAGCCTAAGAAGAAGACCAGGGCGTCTGTAGCCAAGGAGAAGGGATTGGAGCCGCTAGCCCTCTATATTAGGATTCAGAATGCCAAGGAAACTGTAGAGGAAGAGGCATCTAAGTACATTGACGCTTCTAAGGGTGTTAACGACGTCACAGAGGCTATTAATGGCGCCAAGGATATAATTGCTGAATCTGTGTCAGATGATGCGGAATATAGAACAGAGATAAGAAGCCTTACCTTCAGGGAGGGCATGATTAGCAGCTCTACCAAGGATAAGAACTTAGAATCTGTATATGAGATGTACTATGAGTACACCGAGCCTGTAAGTAAGGCAGCAGGACATAGAATTCTTGCCCTCAACAGAGGTGAGAAGGAGAAGATTCTTAGCGTTAAGATTGAGGCACCTGAAGAGAAGATTATTAATTATCTGAAAAGACAGGTGATTGTAAGAGATAATAAATACACAGGCCCAATTCTTGAGGAGGCTATAGAGGATGCATATGACAGATTAATTGCACCTTCTATCGAGAGAGATATTCGTAATGAGCTTACAGAGAAGGCAGAGGATGGTGCCATATCTGTATTTGGCAAGAATCTGACCCAGTTACTCCTTCAGCCACCTGTAGCCGGACATACAGTCCTTGGATGGGATCCTGCCTTCAGAACAGGCTGCAAGCTTGCAGTAGTAGATGCTACGGGTAAGGTACTTGATACTAAGGTTATCTTCCCAACAGCTCCACAGAACAAGGTGGAGGAGGCTAAGACTGAGCTGAAGAGACTTATTAAGAAGTATGGTGTAACACTTATATCAGTTGGTAACGGAACAGCTTCCAGAGAGTCAGAACAGGTCATAGTAGAGCTTATTAAGGAAGTTGACAGTCCCCTTCAGTATGTAATAGTAAATGAGGCGGGGGCTTCCGTATATTCTGCAAGTAAACTTGCAACAGAAGAATTCCCTCAGTTCGATGTAGGGCAGAGGAGTGCAGCTTCTATTGCCAGACGACTCCAGGATCCTTTGGCAGAACTTGTTAAGATTGATCCTAAGTCAATAGGTGTTGGCCAGTACCAGCATGATATGAATCAGAAAAAGTTAGGTGAATCTCTTCAGGGCGTGGTTGAAGATGCCGTAAATAAGGTGGGAGTTGATCTTAATACAGCTTCAGCATCCCTTCTTGAATATGTATCAGGTGTAAGCAAGACTATTGCCAAGAATATTGTTGCCTATAGAGAGAAGAATGGAAGATTTATTACAAGGGCAGACCTTCTTAAGGTTGAAAAGCTTGGGCCTAAGGCATATGAACAGTGTGCTGGCTTCTTACGTATTCCTGGTGGCAAGAATATGCTGGATAATACTGGTGTACACCCAGAGAGCTACGATGCCACACTGAAGATGCTTAAGGGACTTAATCTGTCTCTTGAAGATGTTAAGGCTAACCCTTCCCTGCTTAAGATTGTTAAGGATACTAAGAGACTTTCTGCGGAACTTGGAATTGGAGAACTCACTCTGATAGATATTATGAAGGAGATTGAAAAGCCTGGCCGCGACCCAAGAGAGGACATGCCTAAGCCTATCCTTAAGTCAGATGTTATGAATATGGAGGACCTTAAGCCTGGTATGAGACTTAAGGGCACAGTTCGTAATGTGATTGATTTTGGTGCCTTTGTAGACATAGGAGTTCACCAGGACGGACTCGTACATATATCCCAGATATGCGACCGCTTTATTAAGCATCCGCTTGATGCAGTAAGCATTGGTGACATTGTTGAAGTTGAGGTAATCAGTGTAGATATCCCTAAGAAGAGAATAGCTCTTACTATGAAGCTTAAATAGGCTTGTAATTTAACACAATAAAGTATTGAAAAAGAGTATGCCATAAGGTATACTCTTTTTTGGTAATAATAACTCAGGGCAGGGTGCAATTCCCGACCGGTAGTAATGAGTAGGTTGCTCTAGTCTACGAGCCGTATAAAATGCGGTTGATATGGTGAGATTCCATAACCGACAGTAAAGTCTGGATGAAAGAGGAGGATTCAAATGAATAACGATCTATTAACCGCTGTTGCAGAGAACACAGTGTTTGTTCTCGAGTTCCTTGGCATAGTTCTTGCCATATTCCTAGTAGCTTACATTTTTGAAAAGATGGCTAAAAAGAAGAGTGAAGACACTAGTCGAATTCTGTCTACTAAGATAATTGTTACTGTTGGTATGTTATCTGCAGTATCGACTATTCTTATGCTTTTTGAGATACCAGTTCCATTCGCACCATCTTTCTACAAGATTGATTTATCTGAGCTTCCAGCACTTATTGCAGGATTTGCTTATGGTCCAGTTGCGGGAGTTATGGTAGAGTTCGTCAAGATCTTACTTAAGACACTTGTTAAGGGCACAAGCACAGCTTTCGTTGGTGAGTTAGCTAACTTCGTAATAGGTTGTGGTCTTGTCCTTCCAGCTGCTATCATCTATAGATTCAAGAAGAATAAGAAGATGGCTATAATCGCATGTGCAGTTGGAACACTTGTAATCACAATAATCGGACCTGTATTCAATGCAGTATATCTCTTGCCTGCATTTGCAGCTCTCTATGGAATGCCTATGGAAGCAATCATCGGTATGGGAACGGCTATTAACCCAGCAATTACTAACGTTGGAACGCTGGTAATTTTTGCAGTTGCACCACTTAATCTGCTTAAGGGCTTAATCGATAGTGTAATCACTGTATTAATTTATAAGCCACTTAGCAGAATTCTTAAATAGTTCAATTGCATAGCGATTACGGGAGCTTGCAGCCTGGCTGCAGGCTCTTTTTTGTATTTGTACTTTTGAATGCTTAAATGGTTGATAGCACCTTGATTTTCATATATAATTATACATTAGATTAGTATGATTTATTGTGCCTTACTATGTCTAGCAGACACAATATATGGTATTAGGAGAAAGATATGCGTCATGAATTTGATGTACATATGACTGTGTCAGCATTGTACGATTACAATATGCACCATACATATACAAGCTCTGCAGGAATTGTAGGAACGGCCTTTGGGGCAATGCTGTTAGTAATATTTGCGGCTAACAGGCAGCCAGCTTTCCTGGTAGGTGGGCTTATTGTTATTCTATATAGCCCAATAGCTCTATATCTTAATTCGCGTAAGCAGGTTAAGCTTAATCCGATGTTTAGGAGCCCTCTTCACTATGTAATGGACGATGAGGGCGTGACGGTATCTCAGGGCGAACAGGAGATGACAGTTACCTGGGATAAGATGCTTAAGGCTGTATCTACTAATCAGAGCCTGCTTCTCTATACCAGTAAGAACATTGCCTGGGTATTCCCTAAGGCAGACCTGGGGGAGAAGAAGTACGATATTATAGAGATGATATCTACGCATATGCCACCTGCCAAGGTGAAAATAAAACAGTAGTAGGAAATAGTAATGAAAATACTTGCTATAGACAGCTCAGGAATGGTTGCATCTGTTGCACTTGTATCAGATGACATTGTGATTGCTGAGTATAATGTGAACTTCAAGAAGACTCATTCGCAGACACTTTTACCAATGGTGGATGAGATTGTAAGGATGTTAGAACTGGATACACAGGAGATTGATGCCATCGCAGTGGCAGCAGGACCGGGCTCCTTCACTGGATTGCGTATTGGTTCGGCGACAGTTAAGGGGCTTGCACAGGCTTTAAGTAAGCCTGTCGTAGCTGTTCCTACAGTGGATGCACTGGCATACAACCTGTATGGAACTGACTGCCTTGTATGTCCGATTATGGATGCAAGGCGTAATCAGACATATACAGGAATATATTCCTTCTCCCGCACAGAAGACGGTTATAAGATGAATGTGTTAACTAACCAGTGTGCGGTTGATATTAGAGAGATTATCGAGCTTCTTAATGGAAAGGGTAAGGAAGTTGTCTTCCTTGGTGATGGAGTGCCAGTGTTCAGGGAGCAGATTGATGAGCTTCTGCAGGTGCCACATACATATGCACCAGCTTTTATGAACAGACAGAGGGCAGCAGCGCTTGCTACACTTGCTTTTGAGTATATAAGAGAGGGCAAGACCAGTACAGCAGCTGAATTCACACCAATTTATCTTAGACTCTCTCAGGCAGAGAGAGAACAGCTGGAAAAAGAAAGAGCGACTGAATAGATGTTAGAAGTATGTTTGCTTGGAACAGGCGGGATGATGCCTCTTCCTCACAGATGGCTCACATCAATGATGGTGAGATATAACGGATCGAGTATTCTGGTGGACTGTGGTGAGGGTACACAGATTGCACTTAAGGAGAAGGGCTGGAGTCCTAAGCCTATAGATGTAATGCTTTTCACACATTTTCATGCAGATCATATATCGGGATTGCCTGGAATGCTTCTAACAATGGGCAATGCTGAGAGGACAGAGCCACTGCTCATTGTAGGACCCAAGGGTGTCCAGAGAGTGGTTGAAGGACTTCGCATGATTGCGAGAGATATTCCCTTCGATATTGAATATAAGGAATTAACTGCTAACGAGGAAGTATTCGAAGTATGTGGCCTCAGAGTCAGTGCCTATAAGGTGTGCCACAATGTGACATGCTATGGATATACATTTGAACTGGACAGGGCTGGCAAGTTCGATGCGGCAAGAGCCAAAGAAGCAGGAATAGAGATTCCTTACTGGAGCAGACTCCAGAAGGGCGAGATTATAGAGACAGAGGACGGCAGAAGGCTTACTCCGGAGATGGTACTTGGACCTGCAAGGAAGGGCCTTAAGCTCACCTACTGTACTGACAGCAGACCTACCAATGTAATTGTGGAACATGCTAAGGAATCTGACTTATTTATCTGTGAAGGAATGTATGGGGAGCCGGATAAGATAGACAAGGCTAAGGAACATAAGCATATGACCTTCTATGAGGCAGCAGCAATGGCAAGGGATGCTAATGTTAAGGAGATGTGGCTGACACATTACAGTCCATCCCTTCCTAATCCTAAGGAATATACCAGGGATGTACGCGCGATATTCCCAAATACTGTAGTGGCTAAGGATGGTCGAACGGTAGACTTATTATTTGAAGAAGATTAACTGATTTATAGAAATACGATAGAAAGGAGGTAGCAGCTATGAAAATTACTAATGTTAAAGGCATAAAAGGCATTATTGTCGTTGCAGTACTTATTCTGCTTGTAGTTGGCTATTTCTATTACCTTTCTAATCGTGAGGTGAAGCCTAAGAATGGCGAAGAGGTAACTGTTTCGGCAGCCCAGGAGCTGCTTCTTAGGAACTATGAGGTTAATTATCCTCAGACACCTAAGGAAGTAGTTAAGCAGTATCTTGATTTTACCAAGGTGCTTCATAATGACAACCTTTCAGATGAAGAGATTGAAGCTGTGGCATTGAAGCTGCAGGAATTATTCGATGAGGAACTGGTTGCTAATAAGTCTAAGGAAGACTATGTTACAGATCTTAAGAGTGAGCTTGTTACCTTCCACAACAATAACTACTCAATTGTTAATATGTACACTTCTTCAAGTACTGACGTAGTGTATTTTGATACAAATGGATACGATTGTGCCAGCTTATACGGCACCTTTGATATCAGAACGGGCGATGGAACTAAGATCCTAAGAGATATCTTCATCTTGAGGATGGATGATGCAGGACACTGGAAGATATATGGATTCATGCCATATGCCGAGCCTGAAGAATGAACGAGGAATAATATGGAACAGGATGTAGTAATTCTAGCAATAGAATCGTCTTGTGATGAAACAGCAGCATCTGTCGTACGTAATGGACGAGAGGTGCTGTCTAACGTTATATCATCACAAATTGATATTCATACATTATATGGTGGCGTTGTGCCAGAGATTGCTTCAAGAAAGCATACTGAGAGAATTGATCAGGTGGTAATGGAAGCGCTTAAGGAAGCTAAGATGACCTGGGATGATATTACAGCTATTGCTGTGACCTATGGACCTGGGCTTGTTGGCGCGCTGCTAGTAGGTGTCTCTTATGCCAAGGCTCTTGCATGGGCTCTTCATAAGCCGCTTATTGGTGTTCATCATATTGAGGGGCATATTAGTGCCAATTATATTGAGAATACCGAATTAGAGCCACCTTTTATGTGCCTTGTTGTATCAGGAGGCCATTCTCATCTGGTAAAAGTGGCCGACTATGGTAAATATGAGATACTTGGGCGTACAAGAGACGATGCGGCTGGTGAGGCTTTTGATAAGGTCGCCAGAGTCATTGGGCTTGGATATCCAGGTGGACCGAAGATAGATAAGGTTAGCTACGAGGGTAATCCTAGTGCAATCGATTTTCCAAGGCCAAAATTTGCGGATAATGAGTATGATTTCTCCTTCTCGGGCCTTAAGTCTGCGGTTCTTAACTATCTGAACCAGCTTCAGATGAAGGGAGAAGACTACAATCAAGCAGATGTGGCAGCTTCCTTCCAGCAGGCGGTAGTTGATGTGCTTGTTGGACACAGCATGAAGGCCCTGGACCAGTACGGGTTCAAGAAGTTCGCTATTGCGGGTGGAGTTGCTTCTAATTCGCACTTGAGGACTGCCATGGAAGAGGCATGTGCTAAGAGAGGTGTTGAATTCTTCAGACCATCTCCAATATTCTGTACAGACAATGCTGCCATGATTGGTGTAGCGGCTTATTATGAGTATATTGCAGGCCTTAGATCCGACTGGGATCTTAATGCAGTTCCTAATCTCAAACTGGGTGAGAGATAATGATTTATCGCAAAATGCAGGCGAGGGATATAGATAAGTTGTGCCAGATTGAGGAAGAATGCTTCTCAATGCCCTGGCATAGGGAGTCCTTCGAGGAAATGTTAAATAACAGATGTGCTCTATTCTTGGTGGCCGAAGATGACAATAGTGTCGTGTGCGCTTATGCCGGTCTTTTGGCGGTTTTGGGCGAGGGAGAGGTCTGTAACATCGCAGTGTGCTCTGACCGTCGCAGTCAAGGGATTGGCGAACAGATTGTACGCAAAATGATTGAAATCGGCAGACTGGAATATGGGATTACGGACTTCACATTAGAGGTTAGAGAGAGTAATAAGCCAGCAAGAAATCTCTATGAGAAGTTAGGGTTCGTTTACGAGGGAAGCAGACCGAGATTCTACAAGAACCCAGTAGAGGATGCTGCAATATATTGGTTAAGGAATCAGTGATAATGATTTACGATAGTTTTTGTTCTGAAGATACATTTGAATTAGGTAAGAGGATTGGTGAGGAAGCAACAGAGGGCAGCGTATATACTCTTGTTGGAGATCTTGGTGTCGGTAAGACTGTGTTCACTCAGGGTCTTGCTGCAGGGCTTGGAATAACCGAGGCAGTTAATAGCCCCACTTTTACAATTGTTCAGGTATATGATGAGGGAAGACTCCCATTCTATCACTTTGATGTATATAGAATTGGCGATAGTGAGGAAATGTACGAGGTAGGCTATGAGGAATATGTCTATGGGGATGGCGTCAGCCTGATTGAGTGGGCTAATCTTATTGAGGATATACTTCCTACCCATTACACCAGTGTGCTTATCGAGAAGGATCTTGATAGGGGATTCGATTACAGAAGGATAACTATAGAAGAGATATGAAGAATGTTGCAATAGTTCTCGCAGCTGGCAGTGGCAAGAGAATGAATTCCGATGTAAAAAAACAATATATTGAGTTATCTGGCAAACCACTTATATGGTATGCGCTTAATGCTTTCGAACAGTCTGAGATTATTACTGATGTATATCTCGTTACTGGTGAAGAGGATATAGACTACTGCAGAGAGAAGATTGTTGGTGCTTTTGGCTTTGATAAGGTGCGAGATGTAATTACAGGAGGCAGAGAGAGATACCATTCTGTTATGGCTGGAATTGATGCTATTGCCAGAGATGGTGGCTGTAATTATGTATTTATTCATGACGGTGCAAGACCTTTTGTTAATGAAGAAATGCTAGAAAGGCTCTACGTGGATGTGAAGCTCACAGAAGCCTGTGTTGCTGCGGTTAAGTCTAAGGACACTATTAAGATAGCCAATCAGAAGGATTATGTAGTATCAACTCCGAACAGGAATCTGTCATGGATTATTCAGACTCCTCAGGTATTCGAATATCAGTTGATTAAGGAGGCCTATGGAACGCTGAAGGAAGAGGAGTGCGGATTACCTTGTCAGGGGATTGTGGTTACTGACGATGCCATGGTTGTGGAGACCTGGACTAAGCACAGTGTGAAACTTACGGAAGGAAGTTACGAGAATATTAAGGTCACAACTCCAATTGATCTTGTTGTGGCGAATGCAATAATTGAAAAATAGAAGAGATGGGCAAGAGCCCATCTCTTTTTGGTTATAGCTATCTAGTTTTCGAATGGATACTTGATGCCCCAGTCCTTACGGAGCTTATCCATCCATTCAATCATTTTAATGGTTTCTGAATGTGGCATTTCCTCACATTCGATGCCGCCTGCTTCTAAGACACGCTTACAAGCGAGTACTTCATACTCGTATCCATTGACCTGTGGTGGAATTGGAACTTCTTTTATGAGTTCATGATCTTCGTTATAGACCTCGATTTTCTCAATGTTATTAACGTTGGTGCAATGGATATATCCCTTTGTACCGTAGATCATTCCGAGTCTGTGGGTTGCAACCTGCATTGAAGATGAGAGAATTGCCATTTTGCCATCATTATATGTGATTGTAATGTTGTCCTGGCAATCTACTCCTGTGCTGCAGTATGTACAGATTCCTGAGATATCCTTTATATCATCGCCAAAAACCATAGAGGTGAAGTTGATTGGATATATTCCTATATCTAATAGTGAACCTCCAGCGAGATTAGGGTCTGTCATACGGCCCTTATCCTCTATAGGATATGAGAGATCGGCAACAATCATTCTTGGTTCCCCGATAATGCCGGATGCAAGAGTCTCATCTACGAGCTTTCTGCTTGGCATATATCTGGTCCAGATTGCTTCAGTGATTAAAACGTTTCTTTCCTCGGCATAAGCAAATAGTTCTCTTGCCTGGTCAGCATTAACTGTAAATGGCTTCTCACAGAGAACAGCCTTACCGTGATCTATGCACATCTTTGAATGCTCAAGGTGATGAGAGTGTGGGGTAGCTACATATACAAGATCGACTGCAGGGTCATTTAGCATCTCCTCATAACTGCCATATGCAACTTCGAATCCCCATTCATCAGCAAAAGCTTTAGCCTTGTTAATATCTCTGGAAGCAACGGCATATGCCTTAACTGAGTCGTCCAGACCGTTGATTGCGGTAGCCATACATTTTGCTATGGCACCAGCTCCAAGAATAGCAACATTCATTGTGTTTCCTCCTATATATAGTGGTTGTATTTCTTCTATATATAATATATCGTTATTACCATCAAAAATCTATAAAGCACTGCAAAATAGGGCAGTAAAATATAGAAGAAAAATATTTAAAAAATTTTAAAAAATGTGTTGACATGAAATAACTCCTTTGATAGAATAACACTTGCGTCTGAGAGAGAAAAAGTCGTACAAGTATGGAGAGGTATCGAAGTGGTCATAACGAGGCGGTCTTGAAAACCGTTTGTCCGAGAGGGCACGTGGGTTCGAATCCCACCTTCTCCGTTTCATCTCTTAATTGAGATGGTGTGAGTAATTCTTGGCGGATGCCTTGAATTACTTTTTTATCGCCTTTAATTAGGCAATGATCTTTGGCAATTGAACAGC